>JAFQUL010000016.1 GCA_017408535.1 Clostridia bacterium | reverse complement strand
TATATGTAACCCTCGTCAGAACCGATAGCATAACCTGCGATAGCCATTGCCTCAAGAACTGCATGGGGGTCACCCTCAAGGATGGAACGGTCCATGAATGCACCGGGGTCACCCTCGTCGGCGTTACAGCAAACGTACTTCTTGTCAGACTGTACCTTAGCTGCGAACTCCCACTTTCTGCCGGTGGGGAAGCCTGCACCGCCGCGGCCGCGAAGACCGGAATCAAGGATGCACTTAATAACTTCCTCGGGAGTCATCTCGGTAACTACCTTAGCAAGAGCCTGGTAACCGTCTGCACCGATATACTCGTCGATGATCTCAGGGTTGATAACACCGCAGTTACGGAGAGCAACACGGTGCTGCTTCTTGTAGAATCCGGTATCGTTAAGAGAAAGGATCTCGTCGCCGGAGAGGGTCTCATCATAAACAAGACGCTTAACGGGACGACCCTTTACGAGATGCTCGTTTACGATCTCAGTTACATCGTCAACTGAAACTCTGGAATAGAAGGTTCCTTCGGGATATACGACCATGATAGGGCCGAGTGCGCAAAGACCGAAGCAACCGGTGAGAACAACGTTAACCTCATCCTGAAGGCCTACAGCCTCAAGCTCTGCCTTCATCTTTTCCATGATGGCAGCGCTGTTGGAAGAAGTACAACCGGTGCCTCCGCATATCAAAACGTGTGAACGTACCATGTTTTGTTTCTACCTCTTTCTCTATTATTTATCGGGCTTATTTGCGATATGCACCGATGGTGTATTCAGCAATGGGAGTGCCGCCCTTAACGTGCTTTTCGAAAACTTCCTTAGCTTTCTCAGCGGTCATTTTAACGTAGGTTACCTTCTCCTGGCCGGGAAGGGTGATCTCAACAACGGGCTCGTACTGGCAGATACCGATACAACCGGTCTGGGTAACGATAACGGAGCCGTCATCGATCTTAGCTGCTTCTTCAGCAAAAGCGTTGAGTACGGGGCGGGCGCCTGCTGCGATACCGCAGGTTGCCATACCGACAACTACACGGATACCGTCTTCATTCTCACGGCGAACTGCAACCCTGTTCTTCATCTGCTCTCTTATAGCATTAAGTTCTGCAAGAGTTTTCATAATAAGGTATATTTCCTTTCATAATAATCTTGTGGTCAAAGAGCGCTGAGCTCTTCTGTGAGACTGTCTCTGATCCAGATAAGCACCTGCGGAGTATCGAGAGGAACATCCTCTCCCAGTACTGCGCGGATCTCACCGGTATCAAAGGTAACCTCCTCACCGTCACGGCGGTAGATCAGACTGATCTCGGTATCCGGGGCGGCGCCTACCAGAGTCATCATCGTCTCGGGAAGGTTGCCCACGGGTATGACATCAAGGTGATCGGTACGGAAAACTGCGGTGACCGTAGTTCCGCGCCCCAGCTCACTCTCAAGACGGAAGCTGCCCCCCGTCATCTCTGCCTGCATCTTGAAAAAGGGAATACCGAGACCGACCTTGCGAGTCTTGCGGGAGGTGTAGAAGGGGTCGGTAACTCTCGCTACCGTTTCCTCGCTCATACCCGGCCCGTTGTCGCGGATGGATATTTCAAGAGTGGAGAGGTGAGTGTCCTCGGTAAGGAAGATATCTATATTTCTCGCCTTGACCGCTACGGAGTTCATAGCGATGTCGAGTATGTTTTGTGACAGCTCTTCCATAATTTAGGAATTAGCGGTATTTATCTACGATACCCTTAACTTCTGCGGGGGTGAGACGGCCGTAAACGTCAGAGTTGACGGTGATAACGGGTGCAAGACCGCACGCACCGATGCAACGGGTGTCAGTAAGGCTGAACTTACCGTCAGCGGTAGTTTCGCCTGCCTTGATGCCGAGCTCCTTCTCGAACTCTTCCATAAGCTTACCGGAACCCTTAACGTAGCAAGCGGTACCGAGACAGATGGAAACGGCGTACTCTCCCTTGGGGGTAAGAGTGAACTGGGAATAAAAGGATGCAACACCGTAAACCTCAGAGATGGACTTGTCCATACCGAGAGCGATGTGACGGATTATCTCCTGAGGAAGATAACCGTAGATCTCCTGAGCTCCCTGAAGAACGGGCATGAGAGCGCCGGGAACGTTTTTGTTCTTAGCGATCAGCTCGTCGAGCTGTGCTTCCTGCGCCTGAGTCCCCTTAAAGGGAATTGTGGTCAGTTTCTTTTTCATTAAAATTCATAGCCTCCCTTGGATATTGTGATCATGCAGACAGTACATTGTTAAAAAAATAACAAAGCAATGTCCGCAAATAGCTTTAACCATACGCATCTAATTATACACTATATAAAGAAAAAAATCTACAGTTTTTGCAAAAAAGTTATCGTTATTTTTGATGAAAAAACTGTTTTTTCCATCTATTTCTGCACCTTTTGCATTTTTTTCTCAGTCTAAAAGGAGATGTGAAAAAATAGATGGCATATGTCATTAAAAATTATTGACATATGCCGAAAAAAATGATACAATCTAATCAGAAAGCATATATAATTACTATATATAACAGTCGGTGAAAGAGGTGAGGGAGTTGTCAAGACCTACCAAGAGCAGAAAGGTATGCTGTATGCCGAGGACAGAGGGCTTTGTGCCCATAGGGGAGAGGACCGAGAGACAGGTGATCCTGACGGTAGACGAATACGAGACGGTGAGACTGATAGATAAAGAGGGTCTGTCCCAGGAGGAGTGCGGCGAGCACATGCAGATTGCCCGCACCACCGTTCAGCAGATATATACCTCAGCCAGAGAGAAGATAGCCACGGCCCTTGTTGACGGCCTCGGAATAAAGATAGAGGGCGGTGCCTTCAGACTGTGCGAGAACAGACGTGAAAACGGGGACAGCGGCCGTTGTACCAGAGAAAACTGCACCTGCGGTCATTACCGCGGAAGGGAGATAACAGATGAAGATAACCGTTCTTTGTGAGAACACCGCCTGCGGCAGAGATATTGATGCAGAGCACGGACTCAGCCTTTATATAGAAACTGAGCGGCATAAGCTGCTGTTTGATATGGGACAGAGCGATCTGTTTATAAGAAACGCCGAGAAGCTGGGAATAGATCTTTCGCTTGTGGATATAGCGGTGGTCTCTCACGGGCATTACGACCACGGCGGAGGTCTCGGTGAGTTTCTCCGCATCAACCATGATGCACCGGTATATATCAGCAAATACGCATTCGGCGAGCATTATAACGGTGAGGGCAAGTATATCGGACTTGATCCCGCACTCAGAGACAGCGGCAGGCTGATCGCCGTGGGGGATCATCTGAGAATAGACGGAGAGCTGGAGCTCTACTCCTGCAACGAAAGAGAAAGAAAGTACGGTACCGACCCCTTCGGCCTCGGGATAAAGCGGGACGGGGATATTCGGCCTGACGATTTCCTTCACGAGCAATATCTCTGTATCAGTGAAAACGGAAAACGTACCGTTATCAGCGGCTGCTCACACAAGGGTATATTCAATATTATGGGATGGTTTCTGCCTGACGTGCTGGTGGGCGGCTTCCACTTTATGAAGCTTGATCCCGGAGAGGACGGCGGACGTCTTACTGCGGCGGCTGAGCTGCTTATGCGTTATCCCGCCGAGTATTATACCGGTCACTGTACGGGAGAGGAGCAGTTTGCTTTTCTTAAGAACATAATGGGAGACAGGCTCCGTTATATCTCCTCCGGATCTTCGGTAACGGTATAACGGACAGGAGAACAGATATTATGAAACAGAAATTTTCGGTCAGCGGAATGAGCTGTGCCGTCTGCTCCGGGCGAGTGGAAAAGGCGGTGGCGGCGGTAGCTGACAGCGTAAGCGTAAATCTCTTGTCGGGAACGATGACGGCGGAATACTCCTGCTCCACCGAGGAGATCATCGCCGCCGTGGTGAATGCCGGCTACGGCTGTGAGATATTCACTATCAAGCGTTCGGACAATTCGGCGGAAATACGGGAAATGAAGCGTCGGCTTATCTTTTCCTTCGTTTTTCTCATTCCTCTTATGTTCGTGGCGATGGGGCATATGCTCCCGATACCGATGCCGCAGTTCCTTCATAACTACAGGATAAACGGCATAATACAGATAGTGCTTCTGATCCCCATACTGATCCTTAACAGAAAGTTCTTTACAGTTGGCTTTAAGGCATTGTTTACCCTTTCGCCTAATATGGACTCTCTTGTGGCTATCGGCTCTGCGGCCTCTGCGGTGTACAGTATAGCGGCACTTTTCCTGTATTCCGCGCATAGCCTCTATTTTGAGTCCTCCGGAATGATACTGACTCTTATAACTCTCGGTAAATTCCTTGAGACCAAGAGCAAGGGCAAGACAAAAGAGGCGGTGAACAAGCTTATCGACCTGACTCCCGAGAAGAGCACCGTTCTTGACGGAGAGGGAAGAGAGACAGAGATCCCCTCAAGCGAGATAAGAGAGGGACAGACAGTGGTTATCAAGCCGGGAACGAGGATCCCGGTAGACGGCACAGTTATCAGCGGCAGCGGTGACGTTGATCAGAGTGCGGTGACGGGTGAGAGCATCCCGATAACCGTTACCGAGGGAGACAGTGTCATCAGCGGAACTGTCAACAAGAACGGAAATTTCCGCTTCCGTGCCACTCAGGTCGGAGCGGAAACCACTTTAGCGAGAATAATAGAAATGGTGGAGACCGCCTCCTCCACAAAAGCACCGGCTCAGCGAATGGCTGACAGGATTGCGGCTGTGTTCGTGCCTACCGTTATGGCTATAGCGGTAATTACCTTTACCGTATGGATGATACTCGGAAGCGGCTTTGAGTTTGCCTTTACTACCGGTATCTCGGTGCTGGTAATATCCTGCCCCTGTGCCCTTGGACTTGCGACACCGGTCGCTATAATGGTCGCTACCGGCAAGGGCGCTGAGAACGGCTTGCTCTTTAAGGATGCCGCCGCTCTTGAGACTCTCGGACGTTCTGACACCTTTGTTTTTGACAAGACCGGTACAGTTACAGAGGGTACTCCCACGGTAACTGAGGTCAAGGGAGAAGATATAACGGATATTGCGTATACCCTTGAGAATATCTCTGAGCACCCCCTGTCGCGTGCGGTATGCGACTACTGCAGAGAGAGAGGGGGCAAGCTTCTTGAGACGGAGCGAGGGGAATACGTTATCGGCCGCGGTATAATTGCCGTAATAAACGGCGACGAATATCGGGCAGGCAACAAGGCATTGACAGGCGTTGATGATGAAGAATTCGCCCGTCGGGGAATGACTCCCATCTTCTTTACGAAAAACGGAAAACATATAGCCACCTTCGGTGTGTCTGACGTAATACGTGAGGGTGCGAAGGAGGCTATTGAACTGCTGGATGCCGACACGGTTATGATTACGGGAGACAATGAGCTGACCGCCGCCGAGGTAGTCAAAAAGGTAGGTATCAGAGACTATATAGCAGGTGCGCTCCCGGGAGATAAGGCAGATAAAATAGAAGAGCTTAAGACAAAGGGAAAGACGGTAGCAATGATAGGCGACGGCATAAACGATGCCCCTGCCCTTACCGTGGCTGACGTTGGTATAGCCGTCGGCGCCGGGTCGGATATAGCTATTGAGTCCGCTGACGTAGTGCTTATGTCAAGCAGTCTCGGAGACGTAGTCAAGGCGGTGAGACTCAGCCGTGCGACCCTCAGAAATATCAGAGAAAACCTTTTCTGGGCGTTCTTCTATAACTGTCTCGGTATACCCGTGGCGGCTGGAGTTCTTTACCCTCTGTTCGGTATAACTCTCGACCCAATGATAGCGGCGGCGGCAATGAGCTTCAGCTCTGTGACCGTTGTCCTCAACGCCCTCAGACTCAGAAAATTCAAGTAATAACAAACATATAAGGAGATAAAAAATGAAAGCAACACTTAAAGTAGAAGGTATGATGTGCGAGCACTGCAAGGCAAGAGTTGATGCGGCTCTTACCGCTGTACCGGGAGTAGATAAGATTAAGATCGATCTTAAGAAAAAGACCGCTACGGTAAAATCAAAGGAGGATATTTCCACCGATACCCTCATCGCCGCAGTAAAGGAAGCAGGATTTGAGGCAACGGCGGAGTAATAATAACCGTAATCTGTGATGAAAACGGGTAACATACATGGGGAAGGATTTACCGAAGAGGAAAGCCTCAAGATTAAAAGGCTTTGATTACAGCGAAAACGGTGCATATTTTTTGACGGTGTGTACCCAAAACAGAAAAAAGATCCTCCTCTACGGTAATGGGTTGGATGAAATATCATGCAACAAAGGAGATCAATAAACTACGGGGAACAACAGGAGAAAAGGTTTTTCAGAGATCTTTTTATGATCATATAATCCGTAACCGTAAGGATTATGAGGAGAGCTATAAATATATCCACGAAAACCCTATGCGGTGGAGATTTGATAAACTGTATACCGAAGAATAATATTTTTTTCGTCTCAGAGAAATGATGAAATAAAAAAGATCCCGAATCGATCGGGATCTTTTTTATTGACTTTACTTTGCAAATTTCTTTTCGAGAGCGTCTGCGGCGCTGTCAAGGTAATCGTTCTCAAAGAGCTCGATTATACCCTTGTCGGAGAGGGCGGCAAGACGGCTGTCAAGGGGAATGCGGCCGAGAATATCGTAGCCCAGCTCCTCGGCAATAGCGTCAAGCTTGCTCTCGCCGAAGATATTCAGCTTCTTGCCGCAGTCGGGGCAGACAGCGTAACTCATATTCTCAACGAAGCCAAGAACGGGAATGTTCATAAGCTTAGCCATATTTACAGCCTTCTTGACGATCATGGATACCAGATCCTGAGGGCTGGTAACTATGATAATACCGTCAAGGGGAATAGACTGGAATACGGTAAGGGGAACGTCACCGGTTCCGGGAGGCATATCGATGAACATATAGTCAACGTCGCCCCAGATAACGTCGGTCCAGAACTGCTTAACAGTTCCTGCGATAACGGGACCGCGCCAAACAACGGGACTCTCCTCAGACTGAAGGAGAAGGTTTACCGACATTACTTCAATTCCGGTCTTGCTCTTAAGGGGGAAGATCGCCTTCTCGTGACCGGTAACCTCACCGGACACGCCCAGAGCCTTGGGAACAGAGGGACCGGTGATATCTGCGTCAAGCACTGCGGTGTTGTAACCGCGGCGGCGCATGAGAACGGAAAGCATAGTGGAAACAAGGGACTTACCGACGCCGCCCTTGCCGGATACTATACCGATAACACGTTTTATATCAGACATTTCATTCTGCGGCTCAATGAGTGACTCCGGCTGTCTTGAGGAACAGTTTGCAGAACAGGTGGAGCAGTCATGAGTGCAGGTTTCTTGGTTTTGATTATCTGCCATTTTTCGACCTCCGAAAATATTAACTATGGTCTTATTATAGCACCGCAGAAAAATTTATGCAAGTATATTATTGACAATTTTGTAAAACAGTGCTATAATCCGGGTGTCGCACGGAAAACTTAATATTTATTCAGGGGTGCTGCACGCGGCGGCTGAGACGGACGGGATCCGAACCCTTTGACCTGATACGGATAATACCGGCGTAGGGAGAGTGCCCCAGAGCTTTTCGGGGATATAACTGTCGCACGGGATTTCCCGTGCGATATTTTTTTCGAAAGGTACTGTTATGAAGACGAAAAATTCAAAAACACGTATTCTTATTGAGTGCGCAATGATGGTGGCTCTTTCAACCGTTCTCGGTATGATGGTGGTCTACGAGGCACCCTACGGCGGTTCGGTTACCTTGTTCTCTCTTGTCCCGATGCTGCTTATCGCCTTCCGCCACGGGACAAAGTGGGGATTCGCCGCATCCTTTGTTTACTCGGTGATAAACCTCATCTTGGGTCTTAAGAATCTGGCATATATTCCCACCCCCGAGGGAATAATCGCCTGTATTTTCCTCGACTACATTGTGGCATTTACCCTTATCGGTACGGCGGGATTATTTAAGAATATGCGTATCGTCAAAAATGATAATCTGAATTTTGTTCTTAACACTACTATCGGTACTCTGGTGGCGACCGGTCTGCGGTTTGTCTGCCACGTCGTCAGCGGAGCGGTGATCTGGTACAGTCTTACCAAGCTCTGGTACCCCGACGATCCTACACATATCGTCAATCAGTACGGCCCCTGGCTCTACTCGGTCATCTACAATCTCACCTTCACCGGACCTGAGGTAGTGCTGACCCTCCTTGCAACTCCGGTGCTCAGAAAGCTTCTTGATATCGTTGACAGGAGACGGAGATAGTACCGTCAGGGACAGATGCAAAAAAACTTTCCGCTTTATTTTTAACAAAAAGTTTATATTAAATCCCCGTTTACTGTGCTATAATGTGGCATAGTAAGCGGGGATTATTTTCTTTTTTGGCTGAGTTTTCTGTAAGAGAAAAACTGCACATTTATTTTATACGGTACATCCAAGTGACAATATAAATACATTCGGAGGCGAAAATGAAGAAATATACCATAACAGAGTGGAGCAAGCACGCTCCCAAAGCATATCTGTCAAACGGATTTGTGGGATTCCGTGTTGGCAAAAATGCATTTACCGATATCACCGGTATTCTGGCAGGTTTTACCACCTTCAGATACACCGTGCAGGGTCTTGCCTATGTTCCCGCACCCTGTATTACCTTTTCTTATAAAAATAACAGGCTGGACCCCCGTATAAAGTCTCAGTCATACGATTTTTCCTGCGGTGAATTCACCACGGAGGCGGTGCTTGACTGTGAAGGCGTACCGGTATCGGTCACATACAGACAGCTCTGCAGCCGCACCTCCCCCACTCTGTTTATCGGAACTGTAAAGGCGGTGGGAGACATCGCCGAGCCGCTGAAGCTGACCCTCAATTACGAGGTCAACAAGGACGGAGAGACGGTATCTGAGCTTAAGTGCGAGGCTCCCTATCCCAACCCTGACGTGGTCAGCTATTTTGACGGCAAGTGTCACGCAATATCTGCTGACGGTACTACCGGTGCGGGTATAGCATACCGCTTTTTCGGCGGTTACTCAGATAAGCACTATCTCGGGGATATGATGAGTTCTGTGGCCGTTGACTGCTCCGGTGAACCGGTACATATAGTGACCTCATACGTTCCCGGTGTTATGCACTCAGAGTCATACAGCCAGGCACAGCGACTTCTTACCCTTGCCGCCTGGACCGGCATTGATACTCTCGTCGAAAAAAACAGACAGGCGTGGGCAAAGCTTTGGGAGAGCCGTGTGGTCATTGACTGCGACGATGAGAAATGGCAGGATGCCGCAGATGCGTCTTATTTCTATCTGATGTCCTCTGCATCTGAGTTCTCACCCATCTCCGTTCCCCCCTTCGGTCTCAGCGATGACGGATATGACGGACACAGCTTCTGGGATACCGAGAGCTTTATGTTTATGGCACCGCTGTTCTGTGCACCCAATATCGCAAGATCTATGCTGAAATACCGCTTTGACCGCAAGGATGCTGCAGAGAACAACGCGCGTCTCAACGGATATATGGGAATACAGTTTCCCTGGCAGAGCGGTACTACCGGCTGTGAGGTAACTCCCCCCTGGGCGACTTCCGCGGGAGAACAGCATATCAACTTTGACGTTGCTCTGGCCTTTGACGGTTATGCAAGAGTACATGGAGACACAATATTCTTAAAGGACGTGGCATTTCCGATAATATGCGGTGTGTGCCGGTGGATAGAAAGCCGTGTTGAGAAAACGGAGCGGGGATATGAGATACTCCATATTACCGGAATCGACGAGGGCAATGACGACGTAAATAACGATTTTTATTCCAACACCATGGCAGCAAAGGTATTGCGCTCAGGTGCTGAATATTCGGTGAAGCTGGGCTACGGAGAGCAGAAAAAGTGGCTTGAGATAGCTGACAATATGTGCGTTAATTTCTTCGACGACGGTGTTGCCAGACAGTATGACGGGGCGAAGAGAGGAAATAACTGTACCCCACTTATGTCATATTTCCCTTACGGCTATTCAAACGGAAAAGAGTCTGACGAGAATACCGTCAAGAGTATGGTATACGAAACGGATATCATCTCTGACTGCAGATATCCGATGCAGTCCGGTTATCTCGGCGTTTTTCCGGCCTGGGCAGGTGACCGTGAATTCTCGCTTAAGACCTATGAGGCAGGCTGTCTTAACTTCTTCTGCCAGCCCTTTTACGCCTGTACCGAGAGTGCTATTGACGATCCGCAGGATCGCATAGCTCCGAGAGGTGCACTGCATACCAGCTTTATCACCGGACGCGGCTCTTTCCTCTCCGGACTTATTATGGGGCTGACCAAAATGTGCCCCTGGAAGGGTGGGATAGACTCCTCTACCGACGAGTGGTTCGGTGAGAATATAGCCCTTCCCGCAGGATGGAGAAAGATCACGGTAGGCAGGATATATATCCGGGGCAGGGAATACCGTCTTGAAGCAGAGAACGGTGCAAAGCGTGCAACGCTCACCGAGCTCTGATACAGCCTTTTCTTGACAACCGAAGGATTTTAATATATAATATTCCTGCTGACGGAACGCGCGGCCGCGCAGTATCATGCCGAAAGGTTTTACTGTGAGGAAAGTCCGGGCTTCACAGGGCAGGATAACGGATAACGTCCGCCGACGGCTTCCCCCAAGGGTTGCCGCCCGGGAAAGTGCAACAGAGATATACCGCCGTCTTACGAGACGGTAAGGGTGGAAAGGCGAGGTAAGAGCTCACCGGCTCCCCGGGTGACCGGGGAGCCCTGTAAACCCTATCCGAAGCAACACCGTATGCAGGTCGGTCTGCCCGGCCTATACCTGCGGGTGGCGCGGGGATCTCCCCCGGAGCCGTGGGGTAACTCACGGCAAAGATAGATGGTCGCGGGAAAGGGTAACACCTTTTTACAGAACCCGGCTTACAGTTTCGGCAGCAGCTTAAAAACACGGTTTTTGACCGTGTTTTTATTTTTAGGTAACCTTCAATCCTTTTAATGAAAGAAGTTACCGACTGCTTCTAATCAACTCTTGATCAAAAAGAAAAATAAAAGTATAAAAAATCACAAGATCCTATTAACCGTTTTATTTTTTAAGCGACTATATATATGAAGGCGCCTAAAAACGGAAAAGGAGGGGACAAATGGATATTATAAAAATTGAACAACTTGTAGCTGAGAATATGAAGTCTGTATTTGGCTTTGCTTTGACAAGACTTGGAAATGTAATTGAAGCTGAAGATTTAGCCAGTGATATTCTTTATGAAATTATTCGATCCGTGCAAAATCTAAAATCCGAAGAATCTTTTTACGGTTTTATGTGGAGGATCGCCGAGAATACCTACGCGGATTACCTCAGGAAAAAGTCAAAAAAAGCAAATTACATTTCACAACTTAACGAAGAAATTGCCGATGAATCAGAATCTGTTTTGGATGAAATGATCAGAAACGATGAAATTAATGTTCTTCGACGAGAGTTGTCTTTGCTTTCAAAACAATATCGTGAAATTACTGTTTTATACTATATTGGAGACCTCTCCTGTTCCGAAATAGCAAACAGACTGAAGATAAGCACGGAAATGGTGAAATACTATTTATTCCGTGCAAGAAAGATCATAAGAGAAGGTATAAACATGGAAAGATTATACGGTGAAAAGAGTTATCACCCGAACTATGTGAAAATTGATTTTTGGGGATCTAAGGGCGGAGAAGACAGAGAGTATCGTGAATTTCAAAACAGAAAGATCAAAGGAAATATTTTGATTTCCGCATATTACAGTCCGGTAACCATTCAGGAAATCAGTATCGAACTTGGGGTGTCGGTACCTTATCTTGAGGATGAGATAAAGCTGCTTTGTGACCGTCAGTATCTCGTGTATAAAAACGGTAAATATCTGACTAATATTCCGTTGTTTACCATTGAATGTTCAAAGACAATTGATGAAAAAATGGAGGCTGTAACGAAAGAGACGGCAGAAAGATTTGTCGTTGTTGCAGATGAATTTAATAAGCGGTTCGGAAACAGATTCGCAAATGAAAATCTTCGGCGTTGGCAAAAAATACTTTTGTGTCTCAATTTTGCGTTAAATATTACCGGAGACTATATCGAAGAAAAATACGGAGAATTACCGAAAGACGGTCCATATTCACTTGTAAACGGCGGCGGAGGTCAGGGGCTTGTTTGGGCTTATGAAGATATAACGTCTGACTACAAAAGGAAAGGAGGAATTCGAGGGATTTACACCGCTGATCCTCTGAAAGGGGATGCTGGTTTTATTGCAATGAATTTTGAGCAAACCTTAAATGCACAAATGGTTACAAACTGGGCATGCCCGCTATCAGAAGTTGCAGACGGTTGTTTTGATTGCTTACCGGATAACATGAAGAAAAACTTAATCGATCTTGGATATGTTAAGAACGGAAAAGCTAACTTTGCTGTCTGGACTAAAGATGAATACGTCGAGCTTCAGAAAATACTCAGTGAATGTACTGAAGCAGTAATTTCGCTTAATAGAAAAACAATAGAGAATGCCGCATATATAGCCGCTGATATGGCTCCGACACATATACGAAGTAACGCAGAATATGTTGGCGCAATTGCATATAGATTCCGATTTATTGAAGATTTTGTGGATACATTGTTTGATATGGGGTGGCTAAAACCGGTTGACGATAAGGATAAGCCGGCTATTTGCATTGTCAAAGATTAACTGAAAACACTGCCGAGAAAAAACGATTACGTT
>JAFQUL010000137.1 GCA_017408535.1 Clostridia bacterium | reverse complement strand
TAAGAGCATTTCGCGATTGACAAAGAGTTCCCGAGGTGTTATACTTAAATGACAGAATCAAGCAGATTACGGAGAAAAACAAAGTGAAGCTTTTATTTGCGTCAGACGTTTGCTTTAATTATCTTTCGCTTAGCTCGAAGCCCTGTGATAAGGCTACTTCAGAAGCTGCAATGAAGGAGCCCCGGGAGCTGTTCAGAGCGGCGGATTTTTCAATGCTCAATCTTGAAAATATTTTTGGGATCAGAGACGAGAACGAGCCTATTATCAAGGCCGGTCCCAATCTTATCTCAGAAGACAGATTTATAAATTATATAAATGCACTTTCCCCCACGGCTATAGGCCTTGCTAACAACCATACAAAGGATTTTGGTGAGCCTGCGATGCTTCATACGTTAGAGCTGCTCCGCGGTGAGGGCTATACCTGCATCGGTGCAGGCAAGAATATTGATGAAGCCTATCTGCCCGCCGAGTTTTCAAAGGACGGTATATCAGTGTCGGTCATTGCAGTATGCGAAAACGAGTTCGGTATTGCAGACAGAGAAGTGTCCGGTACTGCCGGTTATAACATAACCAGAGTGACAAAAGCAATCTTTTCGGCAAAAGAGAAGGGCAGTCTTCCCATCATATACTTCCATGGCGGAAACGAGATAAACCCCTTCCCGTCACCCGGAAAGATTGATCTTTATCGGCATTTTATCGATATAGGTGCGGTAGCGGTAATAGCAATGCACACTCACTGTCCTCAGGGCTATGAGATATATGACGGTAAGCCTATCGTCTACAGTATGGGTAATTTCTTCTTCCCGCCGCGTCCTAACCCCGACCGTAAGAAGTCCTGGTTCTACGGCTATATGTCGGGTCTTGAGATAGATGGGGAAGGGGTAGGGCTTACCACGTATCCCTACGTTTTTGACGAAAACGGTATTAAGCTGCTTTCAGGCGAAGAAAAAGAATATTTCGACAGATATATCAGCCGTATAAGCCGTGATATAAAGGATCCCGTGATAATGCGCGACCTGTTTGACAGCTGGTGTCTTACCCAGGGGTATATTGATACTCTTACCGATTATACAGTAGGAATGCTCTATACCGCCGACCCATTTACCGCAAGGAGTATGCGTAATAACTTCTCCTGCGAGGCACACAACGAGCTGCTTACAAACTCCTTTAAGATGATGTACGAGGAGCGTGTGCAGAGGGCGATCCCGGGCAAGGAGACGATCGCCAAACTGCAGGATCTCATTATTGACTGAAAAGGACAAAAGATGAAAAAAGACGTTGAAAAGATATACAGCGATGCCATAACCGCCTGCTTACCCGATTCGGTAGTGCGTGAGGCTGTTTCCTCTCTTCCGCCGGTTAAAGGAAAACTGCTGTCTGTTGCCATCGGTAAGGCGGCGTGGAAGATGAGCAGTACCGCCGCCGAGGAACTGGGCGACAGGCTTACGGGCGGTATCGTAATAACCAAATATCACCATTCTATGGGTGATATCCCACGCACAGAGATATATAAGGCAGGTCATCCCGTACCTGATGAAAATACCATTGCCGCAACCGAAAGAGTGCTTGAATTCACCTCCTCACTTACAGAGGATGATATGGTGCTGTTTCTCGTGTCCGGCGGCGGATCAGCTCTTTTTGAGTCTGTGGAATGCGGACTTGATGAGCTTCAGGATATGACCCGTCAGCTCCTCGCGGCAGGTGCATCCATCGGTGAGATAAACACTCTCCGTAAGCATCTTTCAAAGGTAAAGGGGGGCAAATTTGCAGAGCACGTAGCTCCTGCAAGGGTCTACGCCGTGCTTTTGTCAGACGTTCTCGGTAATGACCCTTCCACTATTGCATCCGGACCCGCTTGTCCCGACAGCTCCTGCGTTGAGGACGTTCACCGCATTATCGCTAAATACAGTCTCAGCCTGTCTCCCTCAGTGCTGTCACAGCTTGAAAGGGAAACACCTAAAGCACTCAGCAACTCTGAGTACGTTATCGGCGGCAGTGTCACCGAGCTGTGTGCGGCGGCAAAAAGAACTGCCGAGTCACTTGGCTTTAAGACCGAGATACTTACCGACTGCCTCGATACCGAGGCACGTTATGCCGGCGAATTTCTCTCAGCTATAGGCAAAGCACATAAGGATACCGATATACCTCTTGCATATATTGCAGGCGGTGAGACGGTGGTGCACCTTAAGGGCAGGGGAAAGGGCGGCAGAAATCAGGAGCTTGCACTTTCTGCGGCTCTCGCGGTTAGCGGATATGACAATATAGCGGTATTTTCAGTCGGCTCTGACGGTACCGACGGTCCTACCGATGCGGCGGGCGGTTATGCCGACGGCGGCACGGCGGACAGGATCAGATCTGCGGGCATAGATCCCTTATCGGCACTTGAAAACAATGACGCCTATAATGCACTTTCAGCCGCAGACAGCCTTATCGTGACCGGACCTACCGGCACAAACGTAAACGATATTTCGGTAGTTTTAATCTACCCGAAAAATAAATAATCACGAGGTAATCAACAATGGAAAGAATAATGACCTATGAGACTATCAGAAGCTTTGCATACGTAAATGACAGAGTAGTTAAGAAGCCTATCAAGGGCGTAGTAGTTAACTTTATCGGTCTTGGCGGCGATGAAATGTATGGCAGCGATAAAGACGGCGATACCTTCTTCTGTGAGCACGGTATCCTTTACGTACATCCCTATAATAACCCCTGGAACTGGATGAACAAGCAGGCGGTAGATTATACCGATGAGATCCTTGACGTTCTCTTTGAGGCACTTGATCTTCCCGCTGATCTTCCCGTAGTTTCCACCGGCGGCAGTATGGGCGGTCTTTCCTGCCTTGTTTATACTTACTACGCAAAGAGAACTCCCGTTGCCTGTGTTGCTAACTGTCCCGTTTGCGACGCTCCCTATCACTACACCGAGCGTCCCGACCTTCCCAGAACTATGTACAGCGCACTTTACAACAATGAAGGCACTCTTGAGGACGCTCTCAAGTCTATTTCTCCTCTTCACCTTGCTCCCAAGATGCCCGATATTCCTTACACCATCTTCCATTGCAATAAGGACAGAGCAGTAAATATCGATATGCACTCTGAGAAGCTTGTAGCCGCTCTCAAGGCAGCAGGCAAGGACGTAACCTATCACATCGTTCCCGATATGGGCCACTGTGACCTTACTCCCGAGATGTACGAGCTTTACTGAAAGTACATCATCGACGCTATCCTCACTAAGTAATTTTTTACTCCGTTAATT
>JAFQUL010000136.1 GCA_017408535.1 Clostridia bacterium | reverse complement strand
CATATCTGTATGCCAGTTAAGATGGTTTGGGGATATGTTTGTGATTACCGAAACATTGGGTGATTTTTTCATTGTCATCAGCTGAAAGCTGGAGAGCTCTACTACCGCAAAATCATTCTCCGTCATCTCATTTGCCAGCGGAAGAAGAGGTGAACCTATATTTCCGCCTACGAATACACGTCCTGAACCTCTCTTTTTACATTCAAGTGTGAGCATTTTGTATATAAGAGTAGTCGTGGTGGTTTTTCCGTCGCTTCCCGTTACACCAATTATCCTTGCAGGACAAACCTCAAAGAACAGCTCCATTTCGGATGAGAGGGTACAGCCTCTTGCCAGAGCATCGGATATTTCTTTGATATCCGGACGGATTCCGGGGGAACGGAATATAACGAAGTCACCGTTTTCAAGAGCTGAAAGATAACTGTCACCTAAGGAAAGCTTTACACCGAGTGACTGTAATTCTTCGGCACAGCTGAGTGAAGATATCTCTTTTTTATCGCAGGCGGTCACGCTTATTCCCATTCCGCAGAGAATGCGGATAAGGGGGAGATTGGATATACCTATACCCAATACCACCGCTTTTTTCTTTTCCTTCAAATTTTTTAATGTTTCACTGTTGTTTACGTAAAAAGACAATACTATCATCTCCGATCGTAAAATTCCTCAATATATTATATACCAATCCACTCTTTTATGCAAGTAAAACGGTCAAAAACAACATTATAATAATTTTGTTGAAAATACAGCCGTTTTGTGGTATAATCCTGTCATACAATTTTTTTCGAAAAAGGTAAATGAAATGATAAAGAATATACAGGAAGAGATACTCAAGCTAAAAAAGGAAAAGGGCGTTTGTATTCTTGCACACAGCTATCAGACAAGAGAGATAGTTGAGATAGCGGATTTTGTCGGTGATTCCTTTGCGCTCAGTGTTAAGGCGGCAAAAGCAGAGTATGATACCTTTCTCATGTGCGGTGTACGGTTTATGGCGGAAACTGTCAAGATACTGTCACCGGGAAAGAAGGTTATACTTTCGAATTCCTCAGCCGGCTGTCCCATGGCTGAACAGCTGACGCCGGAGGAGCTTAAATCACTCAAAGAAAAATACCCGGGATATGCTGTAGTCGCATACATAAACACAACGGCAGCACTTAAAACACTCTGCGACGTATGTGTTACTTCTTCATCGGCCCTCAGTATCGTTGAGAAGCTTGATAATGATAATATAATTTTTATTCCGGACATTAACCTTGGCAGCTATGTAAAGAAGATGATACCGAATAAGAACATTATCCTCTTTAACGGCGGCTGTCCCCGTCATGCCGCAGTTACCGTTCATGAGGTAGAGGTAGCAAAAAAACTTCATCCGGATGCCCTCTTTCTCGTTCATCCCGAATGTACCCCGGACGTAACCGCAATGGCGGATTACGTAGGCTCCACCGCGGGGATAATGGACTTTGCAAAATCAAGCGACAGAAATGAGTTTATTATCGGTACCGAGAACAGCATAGTTACTCATCTTCAGTTTGAGTGCAGTGACAAGCGTTTTTATCCTGTGTCAAAGGAACTTATCTGCTCGGATATGAAGGCTACCACTCTTTACGATGTTTACAGCGCTCTCAAAGGAGAGGGCGGAGAAGAGATACTTCTCGATGATGAGACAATTTCTTTGGCAAGACGGCCGATCGATGAGATGATCCGTCTCGGATAAATAAAAATCAAAAAATTCCCAAAAGAAAAAATAATTTTGCTATTGACTTTTATTTTGGTAAATGTTATAATAATATGCCGCATAATGTAAGGTTGGCAAAATGTTCCGTTTGGGACTGCCTTACTTAGCGAGTCGTAAATGAAAGAGAGGTGCTTTTCGTGTTCGCAATTATTGAGACGGGCGGAAAGCAGTATAAGGTCAACGAAGGCGATATTCTCTTCGTTGAAAAGCTTGATGCTGAAGAAGGCAGCACTGTCACTTTTGACCGTGTGCTTGCAATGTCCACCGCTGACGGATTCGTCGCAGGCGCTCCCGTAGTTGAGGGTGCCACCGTTACCGCAAATGTCGTTAAAAACGGCAAGGGTAAGAAGATCCACGTTCTTAAGTATAAGCCTAAGAAGAACGAGAAGAAGAAGATCGGTCACAGACAGCCTTACACCAAGATCCAGATCGAGAAGATCAGTCTTTGATCTTGAGGTAACTGCAAATGACTAAGGTCATTTTTTACCGTGCGGATGGGGTCTATTACGGATTTGAAGAGCAGGGACATACCGGGTTTGCCGAATCGGGGAACGATATACTTTGTTCTGCGTTGTCCGCAATGACTATGCTGATCATCAATACCATCGAGGTTACATACGCCACCAATGTGGAGTATACCATCGATGATGAGACCACCGACATCAAGGTAATGGTTCATTCGATTCTTCCTGAATATAACGGAGATGAAAAGAAGCGTTATGCTGTGTCCGGTCTGATTGAGGGTTATTTTTATCAGCTTAGCGATATGATTGAGGATTATTACGACTATCTTGATGTCGAAGTTACTGATGAATTCAAATGATCCCGTAAAAATTAATTAACGGAGGTATTTTAAAGTGTTAAAGCTCAGCTTACAGTTTTTCGCTCATAAAAAGGGTGTTGGTTCTACCAAGAACGGACGTGACAGTGAGTCCAAGCGTCT
>JAFQUL010000015.1 GCA_017408535.1 Clostridia bacterium | reverse complement strand
CTTTCGGCTTAAATATCTTACCTAGAGCTTTTTCTAGCTTCTTAAATTAATGTTTAGAGCATCTGCATCACTTTTCAGTAATGCGATTCTTCTCAAAAGAATTACGAGTTTGTGTTTTCGTTCTTTCGTTGTTGTTCAATTTTCAAGGATCTTCCGTCGCTCTTGGCGACTTGTCTATTCTACCACACCTTATCCCTTTTGTCAAGTACTTTTTCAACTTTTTTCGAAAGTTTTTTGTTTACTATGACCGAGGCACTCGGTGAAGGTTCTTATATTCTATCACCGATTTACTTTTTTGTCAATACTTTTTATAACATTTTTCTCCATTATTTAATAAAAAAATGCCGTAATCCCTTTCGTGGAATCACGGCATAAAAAACATACTATTTACCGGTATTTATAACCACCGGATTGCCCGTTTCCGGGACATATCTTTCGTCTTTATCCATACCCAGATCGTTATCTGACAATATTGATCCAACATCGGTACGGAATCTTTTAGCCAGCTGCCAGAGATCCTCTCTGCCATCAGAATATATAACGGTTATTCCGTTGCCGATCGGCTCTGCTTCACTGATACTGATCTTGTCTACGATCTCTACCTTTTCCCTTCCCCAGGCTGACGCCGAAAGAGCTATCTCAGATTCCACCCGAACCTTATCGCCATCGATCCTACCGCGGGCACTGATCATCTCAGCACAGGAAAAATACACAGGATCTCCTTCTCCCAGTCTCATATCACATTCATACTTAAAAGGATAGGTAAACTCTCCGGATGAAACCACGCGTCCGGCAGAAGACTCTGCTCCTTCAGCCTTTTCCTTCATAATTACATTTATTCTTGCGTTACCGGTAAAGACCGTTTTGTTTTTTTCAAATGCGGCGGAGGTTATCTCGGGATATACAGACACATCCACTATCTCGCCGTTGTCTCCGCCGACGTCCTTTCTTGAAGCTACGGCGGACAGGGTAAAATTTCCTCTTACCCCTGAAGCATTATACAGCTCCGCAGTTTTGTGAGAGCAATCGGTGCTGTGGGATGAAGAAACCGCATAGGCGTCACGGCAAAGTGTTATTTCTTTCTTTCTGGCAACGGTTATCATCATATCGAAGTTAACCGAACAGTCGGAAGAATTCTCTTTTTCCCCTTCCCCCACGGTTACCGAAACACAAGTTCCCTCAGCAAGACATCTGTCACCCGGCTTCACACCGTCACAGCGAACCGCCCTCTCAAACGGGATCCGACAGGAAACGTTACCGTATCGACCGCACCCTGCCCCCTGACCTTCCTCCAGATACTCAAAAAGTGCTCTAACTATGACATCTCCGGAGACCACTACCGCATTGTTATTTGCGGTAACATTTATCGGAAGCACCGAGGCGTTACAAAACACCGGTTTGCCTCCATTCTCTTCTACACAGTCATCAACTCTTATATCACGGGCTTCAAAAAATCTTGATTCACAGGTTTCCTCTGTTGTCTCAAGGTGATCCACCCGAATATCGCCCCCTACTGTGCTCACACCGTCTCCCGGGACATCCTCGGAAAATGCCAGAAGTCTGGTTCTGAGTTTTGCTCTGGCACTTAGCTTTCTTGGGCCAAGAAGTCTGCAGGCAGCGTTCTCCACACCGGTCACAACGCGGCACTCCTTGAAATCGCACGGAATATCCGCCTTTCCGTCATAGTCGGAGGAAAGAGATACACTGCAAATACCGCTGTCGCCGGAAGCATATACCACGTTATAAGATACGGCACCTGAAAATTCCGCCGTCCTTGTGCCGAAATAATTTTCATCGGGTATGGCACGGTATTCAAATCTTAGGATCCTGTCTATCTGCGGCAGATAATCCGGCAGCAGAAAATCCTCGTTTACCTCTCCGTTGACATATCCGTCATAACAAAGCCGAGGAAGAGTCTGCGCTTCACTATCCCTCTTGATCTCATCGGCCATAATGTAATCTCCTTTTGCACATTTTTTACTAAAATATATGCAAGTCCAAAAGGATATATTACATTACCCGGACTGTATAAGACCTACCTTTTTATATACGGAGTGATCTTCATAAAATCATAGCTGCCGCGTTTTTTCAGAAGAGACATTCCGTACAGCGCTTCTGACGCAACAAGAAGCTTTCCGGCACGGTGTCTGACGTCAACCGACGACGGCTTGGTTATCACGCTAAGCCTATCAGTATCGACCGATCTCAGTGCATCAGTACCGTTTCCGTTTGCACTAAGCACCATAATATACTGGGGATGAGCCGCAATATCGCTCTCGCTGACTGAGAGGAGTGCAGACAAAAGTGCACGTCTTATTCTGGCGTTTGTAAACCGTTTGGTAGCAACCAAGTCAAACAGTTCCTCCACATTACCGGTCGTATGTGAAGTCGAAACTATTCTGCGGTCAAGGCCTCCTGACATTTCAGCGCATCCGGAAAAAGCATCCTCACCCGATAAACGGAGGAATGTTATCGCTCCCTCCGACAGCCCGTGCCAACCGAGAGAATAGTCACCGTTCTCAGCGGCCGCTCTGTATAATTCCGCCGCCGCGGCCGGCACCTTTGAATAAAACAGTTCCCTCTCTCCCTCAAGGAAAAGCTTACGCAATGCAGTGGCAGAAAGAAATTCTCCTTCGCAGGAACTGTCATTATATCCGGAGCCGACTCTTTTTACGGTAAAAGGCCGCAGATCAGCCCCCTCGTCTTTTATAGCTCTTAAATACTCTAAAGCAAGAATATTATTCGGCTGTGACAAAAGCTCTCTGTCGCACTCATCAAACATCTCACCATATATCCTTACAACCGATTCGGCATAGGGTTCATCCTTTGGACGTTCATCCACCGCCCGGATGAAATCCGTATCTGCCATATTTACAGCTATCTTTTCGAGAGCATTAATATCACCGCTCTCACTGCCGAATATCAAATATTTTTCGTATCCCGAAAAGGCAGCAGCTATCCGAACTCCTGCCCGAGCAAAAAAACTGCTGCCCGACATCGAATAAGGAACAGGCAGTGACACCACAAGATCAGCCCCGCATTCTAACGCAGCCCTGGCACGTACCTCTGCAGGAAACAGTGCCGGCTCTCCGCGCTGAACAAAAGAGGTACTCATTATCGCTATAACGGTCACATCGCCCAGCTTTTTTCTGATCTGACGTATCATATATTCATGCCCACAGTGAAAAGGGTTATATTCAGAAATAATAAATGCTAATTTCATTCTTTTCTCCCTTAAAATGCTTAAGTTAACAAAATTCTCTTGAATTTTGCTGTTCTCTGTAGTATAATGTCTTTTATCTAAGATCATTATTGAAAGGATATATATTATAATGAATGTACTGGTTGTAAACGCCGGATCAAGTTCACTCAAGTATCAGCTCTTTGACACCAACACCGGAAGTGTTATGGCAAAGGGTAACTGCGAGCGTATCGGACTTGACGGCAAGATCGAACACAAGCAGGCTGACGGTACCAAGACCGTCAAGGAAATCGAAATGCCCAACCACTCGATTGCTATCAGAGTTGTCGTTGACACTCTCACCGATCCCGAGATCGGTTGTATCAAGAGCATGAGCGAGATCGAGGCAGTAGGCCACAGAGTCGTGCACGGCGGTCCTTATTTCTTCGAAAGCGTTCTCGCAACCGATGAGGTTATCGAGAAGCTCGAGCTCTGCCGCGACTTTGCACCTCTTCATACCGGTGCTCACCTTATGGGTCTTAAGGGATGCATGGACGAGATGCCCGGCGTTCCTCAGGTTCTCGTATTTGACACTGCTTTCCATCAGACTATGCCCGAAGAAGCATACTTCTATCCCCTCGCATACGAGATGTACGAGAAGTACCACATCCGCCGTTACGGCGCACACGGTACCTCCCACCGTTTCGTTTCCGGCGAGATGTGCAAGATACTCGGCCGTACTGAGGGCACCAAGATCGTTACCTGCCACCTTGGAAACGGTTCTTCCATTTCCGCAGTCAAGGATGGCAAGGTTATCGACACCAGCATGGGCTTCACTCCTCTTGACGGTGTTGAGATGGGTACCCGTTGCGGTTCTATCGACCCCGCTATCGTTCCCTACATAATGGAGAAGGAGGGCTTCACCCCTGCTGAGATGAGCGACTTTATGAACAAGAAGTGCGGCTTCCTCGGTGTATCCGGTATTTCCTCCGACAGCCGCGACGTTGAGAAGGCCGCTGCTGAAGGCAACAAGAGAGCTATCCTTGCTACCAAAATACTCGCATATCAGATAAAGAAGTTCATCGGTTCTTATGCAGCAGCTATGGGCGGTCTTGACGCTATCGTCTTCACCGCAGGCCTTGGTGAGAACAATCCTCTTCTTCGTGAGCGCGTTTGTGAGGACCTCGCTTTCCTCGGTGTTGAGATAGACAAGCCCGTTAACGCAGAGGCTCATCACCAGCCCAACACCATCAAGCTTTCCTCCGGCAACTCCAAGGTTGAGGTTTACCTCATCCCCACCAACGAGGAGCTGGTTATCGCTTCCGATACCGAAGCTATCGCAAACTCTATTAAGAAATAATCAAAGTATTAACAGAAAGGCAGTACGCTGAATGCGTACTGCCTTTTTTGTATTTAATCAAACACATTCTTCTGTAATTATATCATCAAGAATGATAAAAATCAACAGAGCGAAATGCTTTTCAGATAATTCTGAGAGCGCCTGTGGGACAGAGTTCAACACATCTGCCGCAGGACTTGCATATTTCAGTCTTTGAGCTGTCGCTGAACTCCGGCTTGATAACAGTAGCAAAGCCTCTGCCAACAAGTCCGAGAAGCCCTGCGCCGACCTCCTCTGAACACACTCTGACGCAAAGGTTGCAAAGCATACACTTACCCTGATCTCTCTCGATCACACCAAGTTTCTGCTCCTTATATGAGTCGTGCTCAGAACCGTCAAATCTGTGAGGATCAACAGGTGCGATATTGGCATAGCGGATAAGCTTACATTCCTTATAGTCGTGACATCCGCACTCAAGACATCTCTTTGCCTCGTTTCTTGCTACTTCCTCAGAGAAGCCGTTAATCACCTGCTCGAAGTTACCGCGTCTGACTTGAGGATCCTTTACCGGCATAACAGCACGGGGCTGTTTTTCTCTTCCTGCGAACATTTCAGGTGTAATTTTCTTTTCAGAGTAGTATGGCTTATGAAAATCAATGGGCATACCTATAAGATATGCATTTATAGCCTTTGCCGCAAGATTACCCTCAGCTATGGCGTCAATTGCAATAGACGCTCCGCGGTTTGTTGCGTCTCCTGCCGCAAAGACGCCTTCAAGTGCAGTTGCACAGTTTTTCTCATCTGCAGTCACAGTACCTCTTGCCCCAAGAGGAAGACCGTCAAATCCGCGGGGATCACATTTCTGACCTATTGCAGAAATAAGAGTATCGATCTCAAGAGTCTCAAATTTACCTTCTACCGGCACGGGAGAACGTCTTCCCGATGCGTCCGGCTCACCGAGCTCCATTATCTGAAGTCTCACAGCGACCACCTTGCCGTTCTCACCGATGATCTCATCGGGATTGGTAAGGAACTTGAATTCAACACCCTCTTCTATTGCCTCGGTGATCTCTATATCCTCGGCAGGCGCCTCAGCCCTTGTTCTTCGGTAGATAACGTACACCTTTTCAGCACCGCAGCGAATTGCGGTTCTGCAAGCATCCATAGCGGTATTTCCACCGCCTACAACAGCTACGTTTTTTCCTATATCTACCTTTTCTCCGCAGTTAACACGGCGAAGGAAATCTATACCGCCGATAACACCGTCAAGGTCTTCTCCGGCGCATCCGATACCGCTGCTCTTCCATGCACCGATAGCCACAAGCACAGCATCAGAATTTTCTCTTATCTCATCGAATGTAATATCATGGCCGATCTTGACGTTATTCTTCATCTCCACCCCGGCAGCAGAAATGAGATCAACCTCCCGTGCAAGAATCGCCGCCGGCAGTCTGTACTCGGGAATACCGTATCTGAGCATACCGCCCATTTCAGGCATCGCATCGTAAACCGTCACGCTATGTCCCGACAGACTGAGATAGTATGCGGCACTGAGCCCGGCAGGACCACCTCCGATAACTGACACCTTCTTACCGCTGTCAGGCTTTCGGGTGGGCATATACGGTGCGTCTGAAGCAAGATCGTTATCTGCCGCAAAGGCTTTCAGATATGCAATAGACAGAGGCTCCTCCACGTGCTTACGTCTGCAGTCTCTCTCACATGGATGGGGGCAAACTCTTCCGATAGATGCGGGAAGCGGGATCTTTTCTTTGATTATACGCACGGCTTCTCTGTCGTTGCCGAGAGCTATCTCCTTGAGATACCCCTGGACATCCGTTCCGGCGGGGCAGTGAAGCGAGCAAGGGCCTTTACAGTCTCCGTCATGATCGCTCATTATCAGCTCAAGAGCGATCTTTCTGGCTTCCTTTGCTCTCGGGGAATCGGTATTTATAACCATCCCGTCGGAGACGGTGGCAGAGCAGGCACGAAGAAGCTTCGGCATTCCCTCGGCTTCAACTACGCACAGACCGCAGGCACCGTAAACCTTTACACTTTTATCATAGCACATATTAGGAATCTCAATGCCGTTTCTCATAGCGGCATTCAGAATAGTTTCTCCCTTTTCGGCAGAGATGATCTTTCCGTTTATTGTAATAGTAATTTTTTCCATCATCATCGCCTCCTTATATAACGCTGACTGCTCCGAATCTGCAGACCTTTCTGCAGTTGTCGCATTTAATACAAAGTGTTTCATCTATTGAATGAGGTTTTTTGACCGTTCCGCTGATGGCCTTGGTAGGACAGCCACGGGCACAAAGAGTACAGCCTACACATTTCTCAGAATCTATAGAATATCTGCGGAGAGCGGCACACTCTCCGGCGGGACAGCGCTTTTCATTTATATGAGCCTCATACTCATGTCTGAAATATCTGATAGTAGTAAGAACGGGATTGGGGGCGGTCTGTCCGAGTCCGCAGAGCGCACCATCCTTGACTGCGAGAGAAAGCTCGCTGAGAAGCTCTATATCTCCGGTCTTACCGTTGCCTTCAACTATTCTTGACAGTATCTCCTGCATACGCTTGGTACCGATGCGGCAATGAACACATTTTCCGCAGGACTCAAGTGCGGTGAAATCAAGGAAGAATTTAGCCATACCTACCATACAGGTATCCTCATCCATAACTACCATTCCGCCCGAGCCCATTATTGCCCCGGTAGCCGCAAGAGCTTTATAGTCAATAACGGTATCAAGGAGTTCCTCCGGAATACATCCACCGGAGGGACCGCCCATCTGTACCGCCTTAAATTTCTTTCCGTTTCTTATTCCGCCGCCGATACCGAATATAACGTCACGGAGCGTTTTACCCATGGGTATCTCAACGAGTCCGCCCTTCTTTATTTTACCTGTAAGAGCAAAGACCTTAGTACCCTTGCTGTTCTCTGTACCCATAGCGGCAAAAGCTCCGCCGCCGTTGTTGATTATCCAGGCAACATTAGCATATGTTTCGACATTATTGATATTGGAGGGTGAATCCATATAGCCACATTCGGCCGGAAAAGGAGGCTTGAGTCTGGGCATACCTCTCTTACCCTCAAGAGACTCGATAAGCGCAGTCTCCTCACCGCAGACAAATGCACCTGCGCCTGCCTTTATTCTCATTTTACAGGAGAATCCGCTTCCGAGAATATTATCACCTAAGAGTCCGTCCTGCTCTGCCGCCGCAATAGCTATCTCAAGATTCTTTATGGCAAGAGGATATTCAGCTCTGACGTATACTATCATCTCTTTTGCACCGATAGCATAAGCACCGATAAGCATACCTTCGATCAGGCTGTGAGGATCAGACTCGATAAGGGCTCTGTCCATAAACGCACCGGGGTCACCCTCATCCGCATTACAGATAAGATATTTATCCTCACCCTTACTGTTACGGGCGGCATTCCACTTAAACCAGGTAGGGAAGCCTGCTCCGCCGCGGCCGGCAAGACCGGACAGTTTTATCTCTTCAATAACATCCTCGGGAGTCATTGAGGTAAGCACCTTTTTAAGAGCCCGATAACCGTCGGTACTCTTGTAATCCTCAATAGAGGTAGGATCAATAAGTCCGCAATGACGAAGAGCGATGCGGGTCTGACCCAGGAGAAAGGCTTCATCATCCCGAGATATGGTAATATCCTCTACCTTAGTAAGATCCGCATCTCTGACGGCAGACACGATAGCCTCAGCCTTGTCGGGTGTAACACGGACAAGACGCTTAACCAGTGTCTCACCGTCATATATATCAACGATAGGCTCAAGATAGCACATACCGATACACCCTGTACTACTGAGAGAAAAGGTATCGCTATCTGTAATAAGCTTTTCTATTGAGTTATGTACCTTAAGCGCACCTGCTGCAATACCGCAGGAGCCCTCACCGATTATAATACGCATCATTTGCCTGCCTCCCTTTCCTTAATACCCTTAAGTACCTCAAGTACGCTGTCGGGAGTAAGATTTCCATATGCTTCACCGTTTATCATAATTACGGGAGCCAGAGAGCAACAGCCAAGACAAGCAACGTTTTCAAGAGTAAAAAGTCCATCCTCTGTTGTCTCACCGTGTTTAATACCAAGATACTCAGACACAGCCTCACTTACTCTTTTACTGCCGTATACGTGGCAGGCAGTAACCTGACACGACATTATAAGATATTTAACGATATTGGTAAGACGAAACTGAGAATAAAAGGTTGCAACACCCATTACCTCAGCGGGATTAATATTAAGCGACTCTGCAACGTGATATATTACATCACGGGGCAGATATCCGTAGATCTCCTGAGCTTTCTGAAGCACTGTTATAAGACTGCCGGGAACACCGTCAGCCTCAGCGAGAATATCGTTTAACAACGTAAGATCACTTTTAGGACCTTCGTGATTATTATTCATTGTGTTTCCTCCGATCTATAGGGTTACATTCTTATTATTTTATTACATTTTATCAAAAAAATCAATATATTTACCTAAAATACATTATATACCGTAATTATATCTGCCATAAGAGAAAGAAGGCTGTTCTTTTCCTAAATCTGAAAAGAACAGCCTTCTTTAGTTTTTCTTTTTTGTCCTTATAAGAAGCCTCAGCATTGCCGATCCGTTAAACGGGATCAGCGGATACAAATATCTGCGTTTACCGTTTACCGTGTTATTGCTTGCGACCAGTATGAGTATTACCACGATACCGACGGCAAATCCCCATATACCGAAAAGAGCTGTAAGAAGCAGGAGCAGCATACGCATAAATTTGAATGCGTAACCAAGCTCGTAGCTGGGCTGTGAGAAATTCGCAATAGCCACAAATGCCATATAAAGTATGACCTCAGGTATCAGCCACCCGGCTTTCACCGCAAAATCGCCTAATATCAAACCGCCCACAATTGAAAGGGAATTATTGAGCATACTCGGAGTGTTTAGAGAAGCAAGCTTCAGACCGTCTATAACTATTTCCACCATAAAGAGCTGAATTATTATCGGTATCTCCCCGCTCTCGGGCGGCACAACGAATGCAAGCCACCCGGGTAAATATGAAGGATACTTAAGTGCGAGGTACCAAAGAGGGGTTATAAGCATAGTCAGCCAAAAGACAAAATGTCTTAGTATTCGCATATAACTGCCGGTAAGCGGCGGGAAATAATAGTCGTCAGTCTCCTGCAGAAAGTCGAAGATTGACGTAGGTAATATCATTGCCTCAGGGGAATTATCGCAAAGGAGGATCAGACTGCCTTCAAGAAGCTGGGCGGCGGCACAGTCCGGTCTTTCGGTTGACCGTATTTTGGGAAACGGATTGTACCACTTGGTCTTTATCAGACATTCTGCAAGACTCTGATGCCCCATAACAAGAGAGTCGCATTTTATGTTTTTCAGCTTCTCCATTATTTCGCTTACATATTTTTCGTCAGCTCTGCCCTCCATATAACACAGTGCCAGATCTGTCTTCCCGGCGCCGCCTGCGTTTATATACTTTACTGTAAGCGACGTATCTCTTATTCGTCTGCGGATAAGAGCAGTATTAAATATCAGTGTCTCCACAAAGCCGTCTCTGCTGCCACGCATGACCCGATCATTCTCAGGTTCATCCATCGATCTTACAGGATACGTGCGCAAATCTATCGCAATGGCTTTATCCCGGAATACCTCGGAGAACATAACTGCTCCACCGGACATGACCATCAGCTCTGCCGCCTCAAAGCTGTCTATTACCTCTACCTCCACGTAAGGAATATGCATAGCAGAGAATTTTTCTGCAGTCATAGTACTGTCGAATCTTTCAAGTCCAATGAAATACTGCATAAGACGCTGCATGGTACCGTCTTTCACAAAGCCGTCTATATAATAAAAAACTGCAGGACAACCACCCACCGTCATTTCTCTTAAAATAACGTCAAAACTCTCTTCCGGACGAAGACGCACGTTCATCCCTTTTATGTT
This sequence comes from Clostridia bacterium, assembly GCA_017408535.1. Taxonomy (GTDB): domain Bacteria; phylum Bacillota; class Clostridia; order Oscillospirales; family CAG-272; genus RGIG2161. The sequence goes on along the minus strand of JAFQUL010000015.1, from coordinate 1,294 downwards.
TTCTGAGAAGAGCATGCTGAATCCTGCATTTTCTTTACCGGGCATAACCTTTCACCTCTTATCTGTTAACTGCGGTCTCTTCCCGGTATATTTTCCCCACTGGGCATTTTTTTATACAAAACAGGGTCACATAAAAGTGACCCTGTAAAAAACTTTATTCAGTTTTTGTGCCGTTACCAAGGATATATTCATTAACGATAGCCTCAATCTTCTTTTCAGAAACGAGCTCGGAAATTGCCTCGTCGGTCTTGTTCAGATCACCTTCACCGGCTTCTTTGGCAAATACCACGTAATCAATACTGTAATAGTCATCAGGCAGGACCTTGAGACTATTCTCCGCAAGATACTCATCTTTGATAACGGTATTATCCTGTGACTCGACAACCAGTGCATTAATTTCTCCACTGTTGACAGCTGCAACAGCCTCAGTATAGTTTGAATAAGTTATTACGTTTTCCTCGCCGAATCTGATTATCGCATTTCTCATTGCGGCAGAACCTTCCAAAATACCAATCTTCTTACTTCTGAGAACAGCAAGATCATAAAGTCTGTGTATTTTTGAGGAATCAGAAACAAGAACAACATATTTATTTGAAACTAAAACTTGAGAAGTAACAAGGTTCTTCGCGATATCCTCATCAATATAAGTATCTGCGGGAGCAAGTGCATAAGGATAGTCACCGTTCATAAGGCCGGAAATAATAGTTTCACCGTCGACAAGTTTAAGTTCAAGATCTACTTTGTTTTTCTCCGCAATGTTTGCAAGAATATCTATACAAATACCGGAAACCTTATCCTCCACTTTATACACATAAGGAGCACCATCAAGGCTGACTGCTACCGTATACTTAGGAGTTTCATCGGCTTGATCGTCATCATCTGGATTATTACCGGAATTATCAGAACAACTGACAAAGGATATAATAGAAAGTACAGTTGCAATACAAAGAAGCACGGAAATCAACTTACCGAAATTTTTCATGTTTGTAATTCCTCCAATAGAAATATAGGCTATACAATCAACATTCAACATTATACAGCAGATGAATTACAAAAGAAATAACAATATGTAAATTAATTGTTGCCAAAAGCGACGAATTTATATCTGTATTATCAAAATTCGCACAAGCAGAATTAATATCCACCCGCATAGGGGTGGTATTTCAGTTTCGGGCATAGCCCTAATACTACAGGCTACGCACAAGTGCGTCTTTTATTGGCCTGTCAGCCATGCATTTGTTACGAAACCCCGCTCAAGCGGGACTAAAACCAAGCCTCCCTTGTGTAAAGGGAG
>JAFQUL010000135.1 GCA_017408535.1 Clostridia bacterium | reverse complement strand
GAGAGCTTGACATTATCGCCCCTGCAATAAGGGCGGCTACAAATGCTCTTGACAAAGACGGTATTGTAGCGGTGATCACCTTCCACTCACTTGAGGACAGGGCGGTCAAAAATGAATTTTCAGCATTGGCACGGGGTTGTACTTGCCCGCCGGACTTTCCGGTGTGCGTTTGCGGCAACAAGCCTAAGCTGAAGATACTTACAAAGAAACCTATTCTTCCCTCAGCGGAGGAGTTGGCGAGCAATTCCCGTTCCGGCAGTGCAAAGCTCAGAACGGCGCTCAAGTTATAAACATAATATCTAGGGTCCGGAGTATAACTGTTTGCTGCAGCGTATAGGCACGGATGATATAATGGACCTTAGATATGATGTGTTTTCCTCCCGACGGATGTCGGAATATTATTGAAAGGAAGTTGCAAGGATGGATAACCGGCAGAAAAATAATAATGTACAGCATACCGCGCGGCAGTATGTGCGTCAGAATAACAGCGCCGGAGTTAACCCTCTTTGCGATAAGCTTCGCGCCCAGTACGGCGGCCGTATCGGTGCCGCTATAAATCGCAGTGAGATCAGACGTGCAGAGCTCAGACGTGAGGCTCAGCGTAACGGTTGGTCACAGGAGAGACGACCTGCTCCTACCTATAAGGTAAGAAGCGCCCTTCGCACTTATGAGCCCACTGAGACTCAGACTACTACCCGTGCCGTATATGATCGTGACGTAAAGATATATGATCCTGCGGCATCCAAGAGAGAAAAAGCTCTTGCAACAGCTTCTGCGGGGCATGATACAAAGACTATTAGCGCAGTAAACCATGATGACAGTCGCGGTGTTACTGCTATGACCTCCTCCTCATCATCTGCAGGCGCACCTAAAAAGAGTGCGCTTGTCAGAATGGGTGAAGCTTTCGTCGGACGTGACCTTGGCCGTAATGACGAGAGAAAGATAAAGAGAAATGACTTTCCGGTGGGTGCGGTGATCGCACTTGTGATATGTGCACTCCTCTTTATGATAGTTGTTTACTGCTCAATGCAGAAGTCAGTTATTGAGAGTGAGATCTCCGCACTTGAGGCAGAGGTTGAGGCACTTAGCGACAAAGAGACCGATCTTCAGTTTGAACTTGAGGTAAGAGATGACCTCAGAGAAATAGAGCGTTATGCCCTTGAGAATATCGGCATGGTCAAAAAGGAAAGCGTACAGACCAAATATGTTAATACCGTCAGCGAGGAAAAGAGCCGTATAATCAGCGAAGAGGAGAAGGCGGGCGGTGTTTCTGCTATCCTCAGCGTATTTGGCAACTTTTTGGAATATATAGACTGACACAAAAATATTATTAATAAAAAGGCACTTTAAGTGTTTTACTCAGGGCAGACAGAGAGACGTACATATCCGTTTTATCTTGTCTGCCCGAGTGCGTTATACACCATTTTTACAGAACACAGGATCAATATACGGAGGCATATTTTGATAAGACCCGGAGTACAGGTTCTTAAACGGAGCTTAGTAATAATAATAATATTCCTCGTATTTATGGCGGTGCTTATTGCCAACCTCTTTAAGCTTCAGATCGTAAAGTACGATTATTACCTTAAAAAGGTTACCGACCAGATAACCGTTGAAGGAGAAGTAAACGCGGAGCGGGGAAATATATATGACCGTAACGGCAACCTGCTTGCTACCAACGTTACGGTATACAGAGTTTTCATATCCCCCAAGGATATCCAGCGTGTGCAGGAAGAAACCAGCGAGAAGAAAATGAAGATACGCGAGGCCTATACTCTTGCCAATATGGGTGCGGGAGTAGCCACTATGTCTGAAGCTCAGATGGTCGCACACGCACTTTCGCAGTTTCTCTCTGTATCTTACGATGAAGTAATGACAAAGGCGGCTAAGCTGAACCGTCTTGACGAGACTATACAGCGTCAGGTAGACGCAGATACCGCCGACAGACTCAGAGAGTTTATTGCGGCAAACGATCTTTCAAGTGAAATACACCTTGAAGCCGGCAGTAAAAGATATTATTGCTACGGCAGTCTTGCGGCAAATACTATCGGCTTTGTCAGCAGTAACGGTGACGGTGTTCTTGGCATAGAGAGCAGGTATAACTCGACCTTAAAGGGTGTTGCCGGCCGATATATATATGCAAAGGATGCACACAGCCAGGATATGCCCTTTAAGTATGAGAGCTTTATTGAGCCGGAAAACGGCAACAATATCATCTCTACTCTTGATATGCGTATTCAGTATGAGCTTGAAAATCAGCTGAAGGCGGCGTATGAGTCCTCCGCACCCACCAAGGGCGTCTGCGGTGTGGTAATGGAGATCAAGACGGGTGAAATACTGGGAATGGGTCAGTACCCGACCTTTGATCTTAATACACCTTATAGCGTGCTCAGCGAGTATGATATAGATGAGCTGTCGAAATATGACAGCGAAAGTGAGGAATATCAGAAGCGGTATTCAGAAATGCTCTATAACGTGTGGAACAATAAGACAATAACCGACCGTTATGAGCCGGGCTCTACCTTTAAGATAATAACTGCCGCCGCAGCGCTTGAGGAAAAGGCGGTAAGCGTAGACGATACCTTTTACTGTTCAGGTGCCTATTACGTTGAAGGTTATCCTGACCCTATACACTGTCACAGACTTGTAGGCCACGGAAAGGTTACCTTTGCCGTAGGACTTCAGCAGTCCTGCAACCCCACTCTGATGGAGACTAACAAGCGCCTCGGCAAGGAGCTGTTCTATAATTATTTTGAGAACTTCGGTTACGCAGAGACTACCGGAGTGGACCTCCCCAGTGAATACGATACTATCCGAAGCACCTATGAAAATATGGGTCCCGTTGAGCTTGCAATTTACTCATTCGGTCAGACTTTTAAGACAACCGTTCTTCAGCAGCTTACCGCACTCTGCGGTGTTGCGAACGATGGAAAGCTTGTCACCCCTCATATAGTCAAAGAGATAACCGATGACTCCGGCAGTACAGTTGAGACCTTTGGAACAGAGGTAAGACGTCAGGTTATCAGTGAGGCGACCTCAGAGCTGCTTATGCAGATACTTGAGGAAGGTGTATCCGGTGACGGTGGTGCGAGAAATGCCTATGTAAAGGGCTATAAGGTCGCCGCAAAGACCGGTACCTCTCAGAAGCGAGACGAGGAGGACCAGAGCCTCAGAGTCGGTTCCTGCGTGGCATTTGCCCCCGCAGACGATCCTGAGATCGCTATCATCATCGTTGTGGATGAGCCTACTATGGGTAACTCCTACGGTAGCGTTGTTGCCGCACCTTACGTTTCTAAATTCCTCGGTACCGTTTTACCCTATCTCGGATATGAGGCAGAATACACCGAGGAAGAGCTTGAAAATATCGATATATCCGTCAGCAACTATAAGGGTGTTGACATTGAATACGCAAAGAGCGATATCAAGTATCGCGGTATAGCGGTAGAGGTAGTGGGAGACGGCGATAAGGTCGTTGACCAGGTGCCCAAGGCGGGCAGCTCTATGAGCAAGGAGACAGGAAAGATAATTCTGTATACCGGAGACGAGACTCCCAAGAATACTGTAACTGTCCCTGACGTTTCCGGTAAGCTGGCCGTCGCCGCAAACAGACTTATCATTAACGCAGGTCTGAATATTAAAATAGAAGGTGCGCTGAACGTTGACTCGGGCAGCGGTGCTGTGGTCGTAAACCAGAGTCCCGCGGCAGGAGAGGTTGTTCCCAAGGGAACGGTAGTAACTCTCGAGTTCAGACACATGGACGGAACAGACTAAAGCCTTTCGGGCGGAAGTATAAAGAATCTTCCACCCATCTAAGAAAGGCGGTGTTCTGCGTGAAGCTTTCAGAGCTTATCCGTGCTATAGACCGGTATTACCCTGGTGATATCGAGATCACCGATATCACCGATGATTCAAGAAGCGTAACTCCCGGAAGTCTTTTTATATGTATCAGAGGCAGAGAGACAGACGGCCATCTTTACTGCGGCAAGGCAGTACAAATGGGTGCTGCGGCAATCGTGGCGGAAGTGGGAGCAGAGCTTGGCGATACATACGGAGTTCCGACGTTTTTCGTCCCCTGTGCAAGAGAGGCACGTACTGCACTGCTCTGCAGATATTACGGCGATCTTTCGGGAAAGATAAAAATAATAGGTGTTACCGGCACAAACGGCAAGACCTCTGTTGTCAGTATTCTCGACGCAATTTTTCGTCGTGCGGGATATAAAACCGGTACGGTAGGTACACTTGCCTGCAGGATAGGTGACAGAGTCATTTTCTCCCCCTCTGCCGGCAGTCACTCATACACCACCCCTGATGCGGCTACCTTATATAAGATACTCAGCAAAATGGAGAGGGAGGGCGTAGAGTACCTTTTTATGGAGGTATCCTCCCACGCATTGGCTGAAGGAAGGTTGGCCGGGCTTGGGTTCTCTTGCGGAATATTCACCAATTTGTCGGTTGATCATCTTGATTACCACGAAAACATGGAGGAATATTTCAAGGCGAAATCACGGTTGTTCGATATTTCTCGAATCAAACTTTTTAACATTGACGATAAATATGGAGACCTGCTTATGCGGGTTTACCCTCAAAGCTATAGCTACGGTAAAAACGAAAAAGCTGTATTTTCTGCACAAAGGATAAGGCTGATGGGGGAGAAAGGGGTAAATTATCTTCTCCACGGACGGGGCGGAGCTTT
>JAFQUL010000134.1 GCA_017408535.1 Clostridia bacterium | reverse complement strand
TTAACGGTGTTTCCGGAAGCGGTTCATCGATTTATACCTATAATGTCGACTCCCGTGTCGGTGGGGGGACCTACGGTCCTTTCGGTCTGAAACTTAGTATGATATCTGACATAGAGGATATGAGAGTATATTTTTATGCTGAATCCTGTGTGCCGCCTGATGTTGCATGGTACCTTGATGACGGTATCCGCCTTGTCAGAGATGCGGAGAAATAATCGCTGTATATCCGGGATCGATTTTAATATCAATGTGTAAATAAGCTTAAATTGGACGGCGCTGGTTCTCAGCGCCGTTTTGCTTTGATGCCTTCAGGCGAGGGAATAAACCCCCCGTTTTACGGGGGGAGGGAGACGGGCGGAGCAAAAATAAAAGGCGCGAGCTGAAAGCAAGCGCAGGGATGGAAAAAAGAAAAATCTCCGAGTATAATGAAATTAGGTTTGGCGACCACAAAATTCAAAATACGAGGAGATTTTTTAACATGAATATTAAAACAAGCAATGAGATAAAAAGTACAGCCCATTCCAAATACAGATGTCAATACCATATAGTATTTGCCCCGAAGTACAGGCGGAAAGAAATATATGGTAAACTCAGAAAAGATATAGGAGAAATATTAAGAAAGCTGTGCGAACAGAAGGGGGCGGAAATAATCGAAGCAGAAGCGTGTATCGATCATATACATATGCTGGTAAGTATTCCGCCACACATAAGTATAGCACAGTTTATGGGATATCTCAAGGGGAAAAGTTCTTTGATGATATTTGATAGGCATGCAAACTTAAAGTACAAGTATGGCAGCAGGAACTTTTGGTGTAGAGGCTATTACGTAGATACAGTTGGGCGTAATAAAAAGATAATAGCAGAATATATAAGAGACCAGTTAGAAGAAGATTATGCCGCTGACCAAATAAGTATAAAAGAGTACATGGACCCGTTTACGGGTACCAAGAATAGGTAGGCAAAGAAAAGACAGCCGCACGTGAGCGGCTGCCTGTGATTGTAATGCGTTGCCAAACCTCGAAACCCCTTCCAGGGGTAGGCCAGTACTTATCCCCTTTTAGGGGTGGAGCAAACCACCGGTTGAACCGGTGGTTTTGATTGGTGAATGAGCGCAAGTTGCTCTGCGATCTTTCTGTTATGCTGAAAATAAAATGCAACTTGCCCAATATACCGCAGGCATATTGACCCCATTGGGCATAAAATCTCACAGGACCGGCGGTTATGACTTGCTGTAATTTTATTCCCCTGTGTTATCCCGTATTGACAGAGCTGGTGGTATATGATAAAATTAATCAATTAGTTCTTTGCGTAATCTTTTATATTATTTATAAATGGAGATTTACATGAAAAAATTATTAAAGATCATTCTTCGCTCTCTTTGCGTTGTTTTGATCACTCTGATAATGATATTACTGTTCCTTCTCGGCGGTATGTGGATAATCGCAAAGGGACCTTCACCCGCGGCCGGCAGGCTTTTTGCCCTGTCGGTGCGGGAGACCAGTGCTGTCGGCTTTCTTGCCAATATCTATTTTTCCGAGGAGGAGCTTGCGGCATTCTATAATAACGTAGAGATAGATGATAAGACCGACTCATCCCTGATACAGATCCCTGATAAAAATCCCGGTGACGACGTTCCCGATGACGGCGGAGAGCTTCCGCCCGGATATGAAGGACCTCAAGGCACCCCTTCACCCGAAGAAGACAACAACGGCATTGAGGTTGTTGACGTAAAGGGCGGTTCGTACCTTGGCAAGATGATGATCGTCAAGGATCCGTCACGGCTGGTGGTTGGTACTCCCGACAGCTTCGGTGAGAATTCAAAGGGACTTTCTGTTTACCGAATGATAGAAAAATACGGTGCGGTAGCCGGTATCAACGCAGGCGGCTTTGCCGACGAGGGCGGCAGCGGGACCGGCGGTATCCCGGACGGTATAGTTATCGTTGACGGCAAGGTGCTGTGGGACCACGGCAATAACGGTACCGCCTATAACGTGGTTGGATTTGATAAGAATAATATTCTCCACGTTGGAAGAATGACGGCAGCCCAGGCTGTTTCCGAAGGTATTACAGATGCGGTGTCCTTTGGACCGTCTCTCATAATAAACGGTAAGCCTGCAAACTCCTCCCGTTCTCTTGGCGGCGGACTTAATCCCCGTACCGCCATTGGCCAGCGGTCAGACGGAGCGGTACTGCTTCTGGTCATAAACGGACGCCAGATAGACAGTCTCGGTGCAACCTACGATGATCTTATAGATATTATGCTCGAGTTCGGTGCCGTCAACGCCTCAAATCTTGACGGCGGTTCATCGTCGCTTATGATATACAACGGCGAATATCTTAATAACAGTGCCTATATATTTGGGGAAAGAGTTATTGCTACCTCCTTCCTCGTTATGCCGGAGGTGAGCGAATGAGTGAAGTAAGACCTCCCGTAAGAGGGCAAAAAAGAAAGATAAAAGTAAAAAGGACCGGCAGATTTCTCCGCGGTATTTTGATCTATGCAGGAATTCTTGCCGTGATAATGTCGCTTGTGCTCATTTTGCTGTGGTGTTTTATGGCATCTTATGAGCGTTCCCTGCAGGATAGAGCTATCGAGCCTTACGCCTCATCTGAGGGTTACAGACTTCTCTATGATGCGGCCAAGGGAACGGAAGAAAATGAGAATAAGCTGAGTCATCTTTTCTCTGCCAAAATAGAGGGCAGGGAGCTTTCCTACAGTAAAAAGGTGGGGGAGTACACCGCCTCCGCTCCGGTGTACTCTGTGTATGCCGACGGAGTACCTTATTTTACAGTTGTGCTTGAGCCCGGTGAAAGCGTAGGCTTTGGTATGAAGGGCTGGAAGGTCAAGAGCGTGACCGCTGATGAGGCCTATTATTATACCGAGGTACACACACTTACCGTTCTTGCCGAGACGGGAATGGCGGTTACCGTAAACGGCCGTCTTCTCGGAGAGAAGGATATCGAGAACAGCCGGGTAAAATACAGCAGTGTTAATCCCTACGAGACAAGCCTTGATTCTGTCGAGCTTATCAGATACAAGGTCGGAGAGCTTTATACCGTCCCCGCTGTTACCGCAGTAAAGGACGGAGTCTCTGTCAGTGCCGCTGTGGGAAAGGATTTCTATTACGTGTTTATGGGTGCGTCGCTTTCCTCCTATACCGTGACCGCTCCCGACAAAGCCTCTGTCGCTGTTAACGGATATCTGCTTACAGAGGATCTTAAGGTATCTGAGAATGAATATTCCGACGTCCATACAGCAGAATCCGAGCATCCCGAACTCCCGTCCTCAGTTACTTACCGCATTGACGGTATGGCGGCAGAGCCGCAGGTTGCGGGGGATATTGACGGCGTGTCTCTCAGCTATACAAAAGAGGACAGCAGCTTTACCTTTGCCTATCCCGACAGTATGCGCTTCTCGGCCGAAATAAGCGTGCCTGCAGGCGCATCACTGTATCTCCACGGGAAGATAGTTGACAGAACCTTTATCACCTCTGAAGGTGAAAAAATACCTCAGCTTGAAGGACTTGATAAGTATCTTGATACCACACCTCTCCGTGACGTGTACGAAATAAACGGGCTCTATATTTCCCCCGAGTTTACATCAAAACAGGGCGAGACTACTCTTGAGGTGATCACGGGTAAGGAGAGCGGGCAGAGAAGCACATATTCATTTAGCTTGCTGAGCCAAGAGAGTCACGAGGAAAGTGTTCTCCTTGACTATCTGAGACAGTACGTAAAATATACCGCCTACGGAAGTGAGGAAACGAGAAACAACTATAACGCACTTCTTCCTTACGTTGTATCCGGCTCTCCCGTTGCAAAAATGCTCAGCGAATCTATCGAGAGCATCAAATGGAACAGTCCCCTCAAGACTATCGAATACAATGATATCGGTGTGCGTAATTACATTGATTACGGGGACAGCTGTTTTACCTGCGAGCTTTACTGTGACGTAATGCTCTCCCGATGGGGAAATGAGCGTCATTACGTAAGCTCCTGGGACGTAACCTGCGTCAAAACGTCAAGCGGCTGGCT
>JAFQUL010000133.1 GCA_017408535.1 Clostridia bacterium | reverse complement strand
TGGGAGAGGTGGCAGCCGAAGGCTGACGGAGAGGGCGGCCAACTATAGAATTGGCGATAAAATATATAACGAGAGATTTACTGTAATACCCCGAACTGAAATATTTATTCTAATTACAGAAGAATTACGTTTTTGCGTTAGCAAAACGGTGTCACTCTGACACCGAGTAATTCTTGTAAGAAGGTGCAACTACAACTATCGAGTTGTAGCTTGATTATATGCACCTTCCCCCCTCTCACCTGCTACGCAGGAGCTCTCCCCCACGGAGAGCCTTGGAGTTACCGCATTCTTTTATTGTTTGATCTCCTTCGGGAAAATTTTCGTTTTCGCGTATGCGAAACAGGTGATGGGAGTCACCTGAGAGAATTTTCGTAAGAGGGTACAACTATAACTTCAGAGTTATAGCTTCTTTTTATGTACCCTCATTGTTTGCACTCGTTACAGAAGAATTACGTTTTTCCGCCAGGAAAACGGTGTTCCTCGAACACCGAGTAATTCTTGTGAGAATGTGCCACTAAAACTAACAAGTTATAGCCTTATAATACGCACATTCAGTCTTCCATATCAAGAACTCTGATATCGAATTCGTCTCCCTCGAGGTCGTCTGCCTCAAGCTCCTTCTTTTCCGCATCGTCAAGATCTGCGTTGCGGTAGAGCTCTCTTACCTTTGCTTCAACCGTCTCCATAACTCCCTTGTTGTTCTCAAGGAACTTGCGGGCATTGTCCTTACCCTGGGCGATCCTCTCGCCGTCATAGGAGAACCACGCTCCGCTCTTCTGGATGATACCCAGCTCAACGGCGATATCAAGGATCTCACCGGACTTTGAGATTCCCTTACCGTAAAGAATATCGAACTCCGCTACCTTGAAGGGAGCGGCAACCTTGTTCTTTACGACCTTTGCACGGGTACGGTTACCGTATACGTCGCTGCCGGTCTTGAGGCTCTCTACCTTTCTTACGTCGATTCTGACGGAGGAATAGTACTTGAGCGCACGTCCGCCGGAGGTGACCTCGGGATTGCCGTACATTACGCCAACCTTCTCACGGAGCTGGTTGATGAAGATAACGATACAGTTGGTCTTTGAAATAGAGCCGGAGAGCTTACGGAGCGCCTGGCTCATAAGACGTGCCTGGAGACCCACGTGGCTCTGACCCATCTCACCCTCGATCTCCGCCTGGGGAACGAGAGCCGCAACAGAGTCGATTACCACGATATCAATAGCACCGGAGCGAACCAGAGACTCGGTAACGTCAAGAGCCTGCTCACCGCTGTCGGGCTGGGAAACAAGCAGCTCGTCTATATTTACGCCCAGAGCCTTTGCATATACCGGGTCAAGTGCGTGCTCAGCGTCGATAAACGCCGCCTGGCCGCCAAGCCTCTGAACCTCTGCAACGACGTGCAGGGCAACGGTGGTCTTACCTGATGATTCGGGACCGTATATCTCTATAATCCTTCCTCTGGGAACGCCCCCTATTCCGAGAGCCATATCGAGAGAAAGAGAACCGGTGGAAACTGCGGAAACGTTAAGATCCGCCGAGTCTCCCAGCTTCATTATGATTCCCTTACCGTAGCTTTTCTCCATCTGAGAGATGGCGGTGGAAAGGGCTTTTTGCTTGTCTGACTGATTATCGGGAAGAACTGCTTCCTTTTTTACCGCTTTTTTCATAGTCTGCTGTTTCCTTTCACAATATTAGTAGGTAGGAGTATCAAGACGCCAGTAACCGGCGTCTGTGACGGTAAGCTGCTTTGTTTCTTCTGTATCTGCCGGTGCTGTGACGTTGTCGGAATACTGAGAGGAAAGACCGGTCTGCGTGTCTGCCGGGATAAGAGTGAGAGTGATCTCAAGATTCTCCCCGTCCTTTTCGCTCATGACGGTGACCTCTATATACTTGCTTCCCTTATAGGTAATTACAGCACCGTCAATATCGTAATTGCGTCCGATATCGTAAAGAGGCTCCTTCTTTGACGCACGCATACAGAATATTCCCAGCATATTGGTGTATCTTGAGTCAAGTCCCCGGTCAACCCCCAGATCCTCGCTCTCATCGTCATATACACCCTGAACGCCGATAGTAAACATCTGCGATGCAAGATCGTCGGAAAATACTGCGTAGGTAGCCTTTTTCAGCTCATCCGGGGTCTTGTACTTTGCTTCGGGAGCCAGCTCAAGATAAACTGCACCCTCTGCCGCCTCTCTTGTAGGAAGACCCTCGCCGTAGTATATCTCATTCAGCTCGTCAGCCATGGGGATCAGCTCTCTGAGTACCTCTCTGATCTCCTCATCGGTCACCTCGATCGCCCCGGGACTGCAGGCAAAAAGAGAGGTAGCCGCAAGGATAATAGAAAGCACTGCCGCGATTTTTCTGTATATCTTATTCATTTACTTCTTCCTCTGTATCCGCAGATTCTGCCTCGGCGAAGTCTATGGGGGTCACGCTTGAGGTCTCAGCGCCTGATGCCTCGGCCTTTTCAGCCTCTTCAAGCTCACTGTCCTCAGGCTCACGCTCAACACGGGTGAAGTTTACAAGTGACGCACCGTCAGACAAGCGCATTACTATAACACCGCCTGCAGTTCTGCTGTATACCGGTATACCGGAAACGGGAGTACGGATAATGGTACCCTCGTTGGTTATCATCATAACGTCATCGTTTTCGTCAACGGTGGCAATACCGCAGAGCTTACCGGTCTTGTCGGATATCTTGTGTCCGGTAACACCGCTGCCGCCGCGGTGAAGCATTACTCTGAAGTCCTCAAAGGGAGTTCTCTTACCGTAACCGCCCTCTGTAACGGTGAGCAGCTGCTTTGACTCGTCAACCAGCGCAACGCCGGTAACGAAATCCTCGTCAGACAGCTTGATACCGCGTACACCGCGTGCGCTTCTGCCCATTACTCTTACCTCGTCCTCTCTGTAGCGGACAAAGTTACCCTCGTGGGATGCTACCACGATCTCGGCATCACCCTTGGTATGGCGAACGAAGAGAAGCTCATCACCCTCGTCAAGCTCTATGGCTCTCTTACCGCTTCTTCTCTGGTACTCAAACTCGGAGAGGAGAGTACGCTTGATTATACCGCGGCGGGTGACCATGATAAGGTATTCACCCTCGCCGAAGGATTCAACAGAAATACCGGAGGTGATCTTCTCGCCCTCCGTGAGCTCAAGAATATTAACGATATTCGAGCCTTTGGCGGTACGTCCCGCCTCGGGGATCTGATATGCCTTCTTCATATATACACGGCCGGTGTTGGTAAAGAACATAATATAGGAGTGGCTGGAGGCAACGCTGACGTTCTCAATGAAGTCCTCCTCCTTGGTGGTCATACCGATGATACCCTTACCGCCGCGGCGCTGAGCCGAATAGGTGGATGCAGGCTGACGCTTGATATAGCCCGCATGGGTCATGGTAATAACGCAGGTATGCTTCTCTATAAGATCCTCGTAGATGATCTCGTCCTCAACGGGAACGAGCTCGGTACGGCGGTCGTCGGCATAACGTCGGCGGATCTCAAGAAGGTCCTCCTTGATGATAGCCTTCAGCTTGCTCTCGTCTGCAAGAATGCTCCTCAGATCGGCAATAATGCCGGCAAGAGTAGCAAGTCTGTCCTCTATCTTCTGTCTCTCAAGTCCGGAGAGACGGCCGAGAGTCATCTCGACTATAGCCTGTGCCTGAGCCTCGGAGAGAGAAAACTCGGCAATAAGCTGTTCCTTTGCATCGGGAATAGACATAGATGCACGGATGATCTCGATGATCCTGTCAATATTATCGATAGCTATCTTGTAGCCCTCGAAGATATGAGCCTCTCTTTCAGCCTTGTCAAGATCGAACTTGACGCGTCTGGTCTCAACGTCCTCCTGATGGGCGATATAGTGCTGAAGTATAGACTTAAGACCCAGTACCTTAGGCTCACCGTTAACGATAGCAAGCATATTTATGGCGCAGGTGTCCTGAAGCTGTGAATATTTATAGAGCTGGTTAAGAAGTATCTGACCGCTGACGTCACGGCGGTGCTCTATTACTATACGGATACCTACCTCCTCAGAGGACTCGTCTCTGATGCCGGTTATTCCGTCAACTCTCTTATCCTTGTGAAGATTAGCGATAGCCTCTACCAGCATACTCTTATTTACCTGGTAGGGGATCTCGGTGACGATAAGGCGGTGGTCCTCCTCGTCTATCTCAACTCTCGATCTTACGATAACGCGGCCGCGGCCGGTGGCGTATGCCTCGTGTATTCCCGCAGAGCCGTAGATAAGTGCTCCGGTAGGAAAGTCGGGACCCTTGATAAACTCCATGATCTCGGGGAGCTCGGCGTCGGGATTGTCCATAAG
>JAFQUL010000132.1 GCA_017408535.1 Clostridia bacterium | reverse complement strand
GTAGGCTCATCAAGAATCAAAATATCGGGGTCTCCCAGTACCGCCTGGGCAAGTGCAAGCCGTTGCTTCATACCTCCGGAAAGCGCCCCTATCTTCCTGTGCGGCATGTCGTCAAGCTCCACTGCCCGCAGTATATCAGATATCTGTTTTTTTGCCGTTTTTTTATCGATACCCTTCAGTGCCGCCATATACCACATAAAGCGTTCCACGGTAAAATTCGGGTAAAGACCCGGATACTGGGGCATAAAACCCAGCTTTTCGCGAAAGCGTACCCCCATTTTGAGTACGTCTTCGGCCTTTCCGTCCGCCTCGGCATAGGTTATACTGCCGGAATCAGCCTTAAGATTATCGGTAAGGACGTTCATCAGCGTGCTTTTACCCGATCCGTTAGGTCCGAGGAGTGCGTACACACCGGGGGTAAGAACGGCACTGAATTCATTTACTGCAATATTAGATCCGTATGACTTGGTTATCCTGTTAAATTCAAGCTTCATCTGCACCACTTCCTCTCCGAGTAGATAATTGCCGCCACAGATACCGTAAGTATAAATACGAGATACGTTACAGCCACGCCCCCCAAGGTAAAGAGGGGAGTCGCCGTCATAAACGAGTGATACCCGAAACTGTCAAACACCTTGAGTCCGACCCCCCAAAGAAGAGTCGGCAGTACCGTGACTGTGAGGGTCATAACAATAATAAAAACAGTCTTTTTGAATATGGCGGAAAATGCCACTGCCGTGACCGCAAGCAACGCTGCGGCAAGAATGCGGATAGCATAGAATACGATCACATACTGTCCGAAGGTCATATTTACTGCAAAGTCGAAAAAGACCCGGACAGAGTATATCGGAGCATCGGGACATGGCATATCATACCTTGCCATCAAAGTAATAAGATCGATCCCGTTCCATATAACGGAAAACACCGTGCTCACAGCAACAGCCGAGACGAACTTTGCGGCAAATACCCGTTCCCTGCCCTTTTTGAGGGTACGCAGTATACCCGAGAAGCTGCCCGAGGAGACACGCCCGTTATACTCAGAGGCAAAGGAATCGAAAACCGCCAGAACGATCACCGCATAAAGAGTAATATCAAATCCCGATAAAAACAGCTCTCGCCAACCGGTATCGTACACGAACCAGGCCTCTCGCCCTTCGCTCTCAAGTTGCAGAATATAATCTCTGTGTTTCTCTATTTCCATGAGTAGCTCATCACGTCCGTGTGCATAACTGAAATCCCGTCTGTAATCGGTATATTCTTCGGTGGTGATCTCCCCTTTTTCGTATGCAGCCGCCATTTCATCTTCTTTTGATATAATATCGGATATCATTTTTCTCTCGCTGTCAATATAATTGATTTTTTCCTCGGTTATCTCACCCTCCAGCACCGTCATATACTCCTTGTAGACCTTGTCCCCATACCCCTCGAAATAGGGTTCGTTGCCGACAAGGCATATTTTTATAAGAAGAATGAGAATAACTATCAAAATATATCTTGATGCGATAAGGGTCTTATACAGCTCGGTTGAAAAAACAGACGTTGAATACCTTTTTTTTCGGTATAGCTTTAGTTTTAGCCTACCTACGGTCTTTTGTACCAACGCTGTAACTCGGACCAAAAACGGTATCTGTAACACCGATACCTCTCCGCGAGTATATTTTACTGCCGTGACCGCCCAGAAAAAGACCGCCGTCAGCAGATAAAACACCGGTGCAAAAGAAGCAAACCCAACCACCGATCCGAAAAGATCAAGAGCCCTGTACCGACCGAAAAGTAAATGTCCCGTAGATACTGACATCATATTAAGTATTTTTATCGGGGAATCTGCCAGCTTGAGAGTGTACAGCCAAAAGTTTACGCCGAACAGCCCGAGACAAATAAGGTACGACGTGGCATAATTATATACGAACACGGCGACAGCCGCCGACAGTGCGGAAAATGCCGTAAATACGATAAGCTTAACCGCTACCGAATGTGCAAAATATTCCCCGACGGTAATATTATAGGGACAATAAGTAAAGGTATCAAAGGCCTGAATAGCGTTGGCGGGACTGCTGAAGCCAACGCGGAAGTAAAACAAGAGCCAGGTCACACCGGTAAATACCAGTACCGCTGCCACAGATACCACAGTAAGTGCCGAAAGCTTTGCCACCACTGTCCTCGACCGTCCATTGCGGGCGGTCCTGATTATCGTAAGGGCGTCGCTTGTTTTTTCCCCCACGAACACCACCGCCGCAATTGACATGACCGCAATGAATATAAAAATATTTACTCCGTCGTAGGTAAGAAAATCTTCCCACCCTACGGTATATTCAAGTGCTATTTTAGTATCCGCACCGCGGGCGGAGTATATCTCCGCTACCTTTTCCTGATATTTATAAGGGAAGCTGTCACTATCGATCCCCATAGCGGAATATTCTATAAGATTTTTCTCCGCTGTATTCACCGCACGCTGTATTTTAGCGGGAAAAGCCCTTATTTTCGCCACACGGTCAAACAACTCCGTGAAACCGGACTCGTATAACTCGGGAGTTCCGGAAAGTACACTGTATTTCTCTTCCGCCTCTTCCGTGGAGGAATAATACAGCGAAAATGCTTTGTCGATACTCTCTCGGCTTGCCTCGGCAGTATCAGATGTCATACGTATCACAAGTACACCGTTAAGTATCAGCAAAAGTGCGCACATTATCCACAGATACCGCACCCCCGCAAGCTTATGAAGCTCATAGAAGAACAGCCGTCTCATATTCTTTACCCGTACAGTATATCAAATACTTCGTCTGAAAGGTCACCCATACCGGTAACGTATTTTGCCACCTTATAGCCTTTTTCTGTTTTTATATAGATCTTAAGATCGTTTTCTTGATATATATTTACTTCGGTAGAATCCACAGCGGACGATCTGGAGTCAATGCAGAAGCTTTGCCCATCGAAGGTATCGGAATTAGTACGTCTTAACCCCGAAAAAGGAGATGATGTCATAAAACCCGATATAGTGGACTGAATATATCCGTTCATATTCTCACTGCCCTCAAACTCAGCACAGCCGTATATTATTCCGTCCTGTAAATAGCTGTAAGCCGTTACCGTGCCAACGGTACCCTCGGCTTCTCTCGCCTCAATAAACCCGACCTCATAAAACCATATTCCTGAATAATATCTGTCTTTATATACAGAATCAAGGGACACGGTGAATATCATAAGCTCGCTTTCCCGGTCCTCTCTTCCGGATATATCTATATCGAAAGCTGCGCACTCTCCCGCCTTGCCGGAAAATTCAAAATATGCGTATTTCTTCCCTCCCGCAACAGGGATAAGCTCTCCCTCAAGGAAAGCAAGCATAATATATCTGCCCGCCACACCCGGGTGTAGCTCATATTCAAAGGTAGTTTTCCCATCAATAAGGAACCCATATCCATCCTCCCGTACCGGATGTTTAATAGTGCAATAAACAGGAGGGAAAGAACTCTTGACGCAACTGTCTGTTACACAGTTCTCGGCTATATCCGCCAACACCGTTGCCTCGCCGCCATAATTTATTTCCGCATGCTGAGTATAACCCAGTCCGTTCGAATTCCACGATAGCTCCGAATCGTATATGCTTGCAAATTCCGGAATGAATACAACGTCTATATTCAGTTCATCCGTTTCAAATGGTATCTCCGGCAAAAAGCTTATATCTGCCTCAAACCCTTCGCCCTCTTTTATGGTGTATACTATCTCACCGACTGATCTTCCGTTATAGTTAAAGCTCTGAATAATACCGTTGCAAAGAACCAGCACGGTATATTCGGTCTCGAAATATGCCACCGGTAAATTATGTATAAGCCGCAATCTGATCTCCCCGCCCGGGTGGTTTACCGTAGTATCCTGCATATCCTTGAAAGAAGAATATTCGCCGTTCTCCGACAGTACCGACACTGTAAACTCATTCCAGTCGGATTGTTTCCATATCTTTGCGGAAGAAAAATACGGGCGGATGGGCGAACAGTAGACCGGTTGCTTTTCTCTTCCGGTATCTATCGGGAAAGTAAGAGAATACACCTTGTGGATCCCCTCTTCCATCCCCGGCAGTATCACCTCAGTATCAAGTATACTTTCGGTATCCTGCAGTTCCCATATCAGGGTATATCCGCCGTCAAAGGCTCTTACCGGCTGATCGTTAACGTATATAACTGTAGCGTATTTTCCCGCCTGTCCCGTTGCCCTGAAATAGCAGTAGCACTCATTATCCGTGATACTTTTCGGTTGGTCCATAGGCATAAAACTTACTTTAGCTTCAGTCTGAACAGCGGTAAAAAGTGCATCATTTTTTAGCCTGGCAACAGTGTTGTCAAATATCTTTTTTTCATCGGGTTCAAGCTTCTCATACTCGAAAACGTCATACAAGTTTTTTATTTTTCCCTCACTGCCTGCATAAGCATTATCTGCACCGACGGGATCAGCTTTACCTGTATAGGGAATATCCACCGAAAAAGCAAAGTCGGTGCTTGTTAAAAGCGACCGGGCGACTGTATCCGCATCCTCAATGATCACCAGTTTCAGAGATTCGTATTCATCTGTAGACAACGCCCCAAAGGAGAGAGAGAGGGAGGTCTTTTCTCCCGGGGTACATTCCGTCTTATAACAGAAAGTTGTTTCTTCCCCTACGGTAAACTCTATCGGCAGGTAGGAGGACAGTAACGCAATACCAAAGACCGAGGGAAAGTTAGAGTCGTATTCTATCTCCACTGTCATCTCCCCTTTTCCGTTCTTCAGCTTAAGCGGAGAAGACTCTGTAACTGTTTTTCCGTCACGGTCAAGTACGGAAACGTCATATATATATTCCGGCGTACTGTTTGACAGCCGGGTAACGTTCATAGGTATATTATCCGGCGGTAGCACGGTATCGTCTCTGTAATCATACGTGACCACTTGGGTCTCGCAGCTGCACAGCAACAAAAGCGACACGATGACCGCCAATATTGTAAGCTTTTTCATAGCATTGACTCCTTTTTCTGTTGTTCTTGCCCCGACGGGGACGGTAGGTAGTAGGTAACACCTCCGTCGGAGAAACGCCGGCTACAACGTGGGGAAAAAGTAACAAGCTACCTTATCCCCCGCTTCGGTAAGACGGGCAAATTGCATTTTGTCATTTATTTCCACTTCTACAAATACGTTATCCCCGTAGGCAGATATCATATTGATATAAGCATCGTCACCGAAGTCGTAATACACACGGGACTCACCGTTACCGCAAACATATAACTTACCGCCTTTGAAGTCCCCTATTTGTGATAGATACGGCAGTGTATAATATACATCACCGTCTGCTGTAGCCGCAGCCCTGCTGTAGGTATTTTCTTCATAGACGGCAAGCTCACTGCGGTCACCGGTAGCGGTATCGATAACCAAGACGGAGGTTGTATCTCTAAGATATATCTTGTCTTCCGTAACTATATATTGCTGTCTCGGCTTACCGGGTATCAGCTCCTCTGTCTTACCGTCGGTAATACCGTATCTGTTAAGAGCGTACAGGCTCTTGTCGGAGTAATATATGCTGTCCCCTATTACTGTAAAATAGGTTCCCGCATCTTCAAAGAAGGTAATATTCTCCACCTTATCCGACTTAATATCATAGGCGTCCAGCTTTAGTATCTCGTTGCCCTCATCGTCCATATCGCAATAGGTAAAGTACAGTTTTCCGTCTGAATACTGCATCGTCTCTAATCTGACTCCGACAGCAAATCTGTGGTGTTCCTTCACCGTCAGGTCCATTTTATCTATATCCACCGAGTAAAGTACCAGAAACATATCGTTCCCCATTCCGAAAAGTCTGTAGGGCCGCACGAAATACAGCCGACCGCTGTCCGGTGAATAACATAAAGTCGAAAATGTAAAAAGATTGCCGACAACTGCGCACATATCGTCTACTCCGTCATCGGGGTGGGAACACAGGGGATCGTCACAGAGAGGGGATACCGTACCGGTCGCCTTGCTTATATACGCCGTCCTCACAGTACCTCTGTTATCACAGAAAACAAAAGCATTCTTGGTCTCAATGAACCTTCCGTTCATCCCTGAAAGGCCGTCGGCAGTTACCCCGCCGGGTATTGGTATCCACTCCGCCACCTCTGAGTCCGTTACGTTTCCGCCGGCGGTAGTATCCACAGGGTCAATATAGTGAAGGTCCTCCCCGGAACACCCGGCAACAAACAGAGACAACAAAAGAATAAGCAATATTTTTTTCATTTGGTATCCCCTCTCCTTACTCTATCTCATTTTACGTTTTGTTATATATAACAATCAAAAAAGGATTCCGTCTCACTTTTGGGAGCAAAAAACCCGGGAAAATACTCTACTCGAGCATTTTCCCGGTTTTTTATTACGGTTCGGGGAACAAATAGCAGATTATTTTATCCCCGTCAATGGTTATACGCGCATAGTTCTGTTTTCCGTCGATCTCCACGTCCATAAATACGTTATCACCGTAGGCAACGATCGTGTTTATGTATGAGTTTTCGCCGAAATCATAAAGTTCCGTGAGGTCACAGTTACCGCAAGCGTACAGCTTTCCGCCCTTACAATTATAGATGTCTACAGAAGAAATACTGTAGTACACCCTTCCGTCGTCTGTTACCGCAAGCCGTCTTCCGTCGCTATGCGGATGTGACACGATAAGCTCTTCCTCTCCTGACTCAATATCAAGAGAAACTATCGAGGTACTGTCCCTCATATATATCTTGTTTTCGGTTATTACGTATTCCTTGGGCGACCCGCCGTCTATCAGGACCTCAGTTTCCCCGGCAGAGATTCGGTATCTGCTGAGAACGTTCTTATGATCCTCATAGTACAGGTCGTCTCCGATAACGGTAAATTCGATACCGTCATGGTCAAAGCGGATAACGTTTTCAACTGTATGTGTCATTGTATCGTATGAATCGATCTTAAAGCCCAAATTACCGTTCTCATCGGTATGATCGTACCCGAAATACAGCTTACCGTCAGAATATTTCATGCTCTCTACCCGTATATCCAGGGGAAGTCTGTAGTGCTCCCGGACAGTCAGATCCATATTATCTATATCAAAGGAATAGAGAACGTTTCCCTGCTTCTCCTTCGGTCCGAAAATATTTTCTTTTCTGAAATAATACACACGTCCTGTAACGGGAGAATAACATAGCGTGTAGACGGTAAAATGGTCGCATATCGCACCGCAAAGGGGACCGCTGCTCTCGTCCGGATGGGTACAGCCGGGGATATTACACGAGGGGAATACTTCACCGGTCTTTTTGTCTATATAAGCCATTCCCGCCACGTCACGGGTATCACAGAATACGAAGGTATTTTTTGTCTCTATAAATCTGACACCGCCGCCGTAATTGCCTTCTAAGCTGACCTCTTCCGATATCGGCTTCCACATTCCCACTATCTTTTCATACCAGCCGGTAAGCACATCGTATACCGCGGCTCTGATAGGTTTGCTGAACAAAGAAATCGCAATAAGTATACACACGCTGCTTATTAGGACGATAGATGCATATTTAACAGTTTTTACCGCCGTACTCCTCAGCTTTTCCCATCTGTCGTCCTTCAGCTTTCTCATTACGTTTTTTTCTACCCGTGCATCCACCGAAATGTCATCGACATTAAGGGACAGGAAATCTGTTACCTCGTCAGCTAAACACCTGCCCGCAGCAATTTTTACGGCAGAACCGAATTCAAAATCATTTATCTGTGTCATTGAAATACCACCCAAGATCCTTTCTGAGTATTTTTATACTTCTCTGAATAATCGTTCCGACAGTAGACGGGTTCATCCCGTAAAAATCCGCTATCTCGGTGTTTTTCATATCATAGTAATATTTCAGTATAATCATCTCCCGAGACGGTGCATTCAACCGATCTACAGATCTTTTCAGTAATAAAACAGTTTCCTCATTTACAAGTGATTTTGAAAGATCAACACTATCCGGTATATCCATACGTGTACCTTTTTCATCATCAGTATTAAAGGATTCAAGCGACTCAAAGCGAAGCTTTTTCCCCCGGTTATATATGTTGAAGCAAACGCTTCTGGCACAGATAATGATAAGTCTGACTCGTTCATCCTCTGACACACCCAAGAATTTCTCTTTATATTTTATAACCTTGAGAAAGGTATCGTTGACAGCATCATCAGCATATATGTCATCGCGTAATATATGTATAGCTAATTTCTTCACTCTTTTTGAATAATCGGAATACAGACGCCCAATTAATTCCCGCTCCGTATCCTCAAGGGTCCCAAGCAATAACAAGAACATTTTATACCTTCTTTTTACATGTACTTTTTATAACAAACTTCCGCTCTCACTATATAAGTATCATAGCACAAAAATATCTACCTTTACATATAACAATCGAAAAATCATTCCGTCTCACTTTTTTTGAATTTTTTCATAAAAAAGAAAAGGAAGCCGAAGCTTCCTTTTCAGTTAAGCATTTTATAAATGCGTATATTTTATTTATACGAATCTATT
>JAFQUL010000131.1 GCA_017408535.1 Clostridia bacterium | reverse complement strand
GAAATATCTGTCACTCACAAGCTGGCGCAGGACAAACCAACTGTAGTTATCAGTATTCCCTGCACCGTTCTTGGGATAGACGTACCGGACAAGTCTACGGAAAGCGTAGAAGCTGATTTTTTGTTACGCACATTCGGCAGATATATAAACGCACTGAATACTGAGCTATACAACCGAAGCCGCCCCGATAACGAAAGCGGTAAGTACTACCTCCCATCTCCCGGCGGCGAGATCGTCCGCAGAAACTCGGCATTCTTTGCCGTTTGTCCGCAAAAGGACTATACTAACGGTGCCGCTTCAACAGTGTATCTTTTGCCGGAAGAAGAGATGCCTCCACCGGCGGTATGTCTGTGCATCCGACTGCAGGTACAGCTTCCCCGCAGAAATATACGTAAGGCTATTCAGATGCTCTGCCGTGATCTGCCGGATGCGGTGGATCGGTTTATCGCCGAGCTTGACTACTATTCTCTTAAGCGTTCAGTAGAGCTCGCCGAAAAGCAGGCAGCCATCCGTACCTGGCTCAAGGACAGTGATTACTGTGCCTTTGTAGCAAACGGAAGTATACTGCCAAGATCAAAGGGCACAGACCTGCCTATGAAAAATGCTGTTCCCTTCCGTTCGACGCAGGATGATGAGATAGAAATATGCGGTATACGTGGAATGGGGATAAGAAAAGGTGTTACCGTAATAACAGGGGGCGGATATTCGGGAAAATCCACCCTTCTTGATGCCATATCTGCAGGCATCTACGATCACGCTCTCGGTGACGGCCGCGAGCTCTGCATAACGGATGAAAGTGCAGTTACCATATCGGCGGAGGACGGGAGAAGCGTAAAGCACGTGAATATTTCTCCCTTCATCAAGTGGCTGCCCGGAGGAGACACAAGTGATTTTTCAACCGAGCATGCCTCAGGCTCTACCTCGCAGGCGGCAAATATTATGGAGGCGGTGGAATGCGGTGCCGGACTTCTGCTCATTGACGAGGACAGAAGTGCCACCAACTTTATGATCCGTGACAGTATGATGAAGGAGCTGATAGAAAAAGAGCCTATAACTCCGTTTACCGACAGGGTGAACGAGCTGCACAGCAGGTACGGTGTTTCAACTGTTTTGGTCATCGGCGGAAGCGGAGAATACCTGTCTGTTGCGGACAAGGTATATCTGATGGAGGACTATCTGATCAGCGACGTGACCGAAAAAGCAAAAGACATTTGCAGATCACAGACAGTGGCCCCGGAGCTGCCTCCCGCAGCCTTGTGGAAACAATCGAGAAGTCTGTATTCCGACGGTTTTTCCTCCTATCCGGAAGGAAGCGGTACGGAGAAGCTCAAGGTATCGGATATGGGATTCGTGATCATCGGGGACGAAAAGGTAGACGTTCGCGGACTTCACGATATCGTATCAAAGAGACAGCTTAATACTATCGGATTTATGCTTCGTTATCTGGCTGTATCCAACACCGACAGAAAGATCGACCTGCAAAAAAAGCTTGACGATGTTTACGCAAGGATAGAACAGGAAGGAATAGATTTTCTCTATTCGGCATTTTTTACTACCTGTGAAAGATTTCTCGATCTGCCGCGAAAGCAGGAGATATCAGCCGTCATAAACAGAATGAGAAGGATAAATACAGTAAAGGACGGTGACAAATAATGTCCATTCCCTTTTACCGTATAACCATCTCAGAACGGATAAAAAAATACCGCCGTGAAAACGATTTGTCACAAAAGGCCTTTGGGAGGCTGGTTGGTGTTTCCGCACAGGCAGTATATAAATGGGAGCAAGACCTGTGTTATCCCGATATTTTCACTCTGCCGAGACTCGCAAGCTTTCTCGGATGCAGTACCGATGATTTTTTCATCAAAGACGAGGGAACGGATACAAAAGATATCTGCATATAGCAAAAAACTATCGTAATAAACATACAGCAGGACTGCGTACTTGGTAAGTACGCAGTCCTGCTGTATTGTGTTAATTGTTTATAGGCAAATATTTAGTTACTGTCCGTTCTTCACCATCGCTGTTTACCGTAGTGATCGTAACAAGTTGTCCCCCATTTATAAAATACGTCAATCTTGCATTCTGAAGTATCTCATTATACTCTGTCTGTGCAAGTTCCCGTACGAAAGGAGTAAATCTTTCCGTAAGGTCAGTATTAACTTTGGAATAAAAGCATCTGTTGTACGCGCTTTTCTGTAACTGCTCCTCCTCCGGGTACAGAGGAAATTCGTACAGTTCTATTTTTGTCACGGTAAGATCCTTTACAAAAGCATCATAATAGCCTTTGTTCTTCAAATACGTAATAGTCTCCTTATCATCTTCATAAACGTACACATGGCTTGTGCCATAATACTGACCGAAATAGTCAAATTTTTTCTTCGGATCCCCTGCATCATCCGATTTACCGTTGTAAGTTATAAGCAGTACGCCGATACACTCCTTTTGGGGACGGTACCGCTCATCTACAGTATCATCGCTTTTATCATTTATAATAGCATCAAACAGTTCTTCCTTCTCGGTATCTGTCAGAGAAAGACCGGTCAAATTAGAGAAAAGATTATCCGAAGCATACACTGCCGACATAGAAAGTAACGTCTCCAGATATTCTTCTTTCGTCCAATCATTTTCATCCGCACCGAAGTACTTGATCTTTGACTTGAACAAATCAATATAAGCATCTGTAAATTCCAAATCCAACATACGAAAAATGGTAGATAGCTTCAGCGTGCGATAAAAACGGGTGATCTGACTACCGTCCTTCAAAGTATAAGTAATATAGATATTGGCATATACCGCAGTTTCATCATAGTCCGTTGTGCTTTCGTCACTTATCCCGCGTGAACCGTCTGCGATTAATAAACGGTGAATATCTATTACAGTTTCAACATCTTCCTTTTCGGTCAGTTTCGTCATATTATCAAGAGAAGCATAATGGAAATAGTACGAGGAACCACTCCATGCACTATATCCGCTACCTACCGAAGCATACTGGGGATGACCTGGATAACTGATCTGAACACATGAAATATCGTCAATTTGCGGAATATACGATGAATAACCTAATCCACCGAAGTAACATACAAGACAAAATATTCCGCAAACGAAAACAGCAAAAAAAGGTATTGGCAGTGACTTATATAGCTTACTGACCACACCCCTGAATACAGAAATAACAACGCAGTAGACAGCTGTCAGTATAAGTGCAAATAATACTATATGCCAAAATGTTCCGCCCGCAAGGAATATACAGGAAGCAATTGAAGCCGATATTAACAGAGTAACCGCATTTGAGAGAACATTATTTGCACTCGGTGTTTCCGCAAGCTCCGCCTTACGCTTTTTGAAAAGGAGCCAACCGACAAAAGCAAACACAGCCCCCACAAGAAACACCAAAATGATCATTTGTGGCTTCGTGACAAACTGTGCCACGGCGTAGTCAAAATCCGGTCCTTCCTTATGTCCGTATGCTGTACCGCAGGTTTCAAAAATTTCACGAAAAAATTTCGTAAAAGAAACATCAGAATATTTCTCAAATATAGATGGATAAATTCCTGCCTGTAAATTACCTTGTCCGAAATAGTACGGTGTACCCGGTAAAAAGGCGAAAAACACATTCTGCATAAAGAGAAGCACTAATATCCGTGCGCTCCATACGCCTGCCACAGACATAAAATAGTCAATTCCCCTGCCGCAAAGAACCATAATAACCACACATA
Organism: Clostridia bacterium; assembly: GCA_017408535.1. GTDB lineage: Bacteria > Bacillota > Clostridia > Oscillospirales > CAG-272 > RGIG2161. The sequence goes on along the minus strand of JAFQUL010000131.1, from coordinate 8,926 downwards.
CGGAATAACAGCAATATGCCATGGAAAACATTGCAAAAAACAAATATATTCCGTTGGAAATAAGGAACTTCGTCGCATCTGATACAAAAACGTTTATGACGACAGAAACAGCAAGAGAAAGAAAAACAGACGCTGCCAGTGAGATCACACCGAACATATAACGGATAAGAAAAAGCTGTCCGCGTGATGTTCCGGTCAAAAAATACACCGCCTGTGCTTTTTTCGAAAAAAGGAAACGGAACAGAAGGAAAGCAGAAACTAATGAAATACCCATCAAGACATAAGGTATAAACTTTACAATCTGATTAGTGTCGTATAGCGAGAACCCGATGAGTTTATCCCTCTCTATACTTTCTCCCAAACTGTACATTAAACGAAATGATGAACTCTTCATTATGATATTTGTGCCGGGAAGGACAATAAGCATGATCACAGTCATCAGTACAGGAAGATATAAAAACTGACGAATTGTCACCTTAATTGAATGCTTAGTTTCGCCGTTAATCAAATATTCCTTCATATTCATCTTCTCCTTCCCCCATTTCAGCTTTGAATATTTCATTTAAGGCAAGAGGATATGCCTCAAAAAGTATAATACTACAATGTGTGTACAATTTTTCTTTGATATTTTTTTCGCTTTCACAGCTAACAAAGGTGTATATATTTCCCTCTTCTCTGAGATTCTTCTCATCAAGGGAGGTAAATACCTCCTTTGGTATTTTCTTATCAAGGGCAACACGGTATTTTTTGTATTCCCCGCGTATTTCCTCAATTTCCTTACTGAATGCCATGCGCTTTCCGTTGATCATACCGATAGTATCACAGATATTTTCCAGTTCATACAAATTATGAGATGCTACGATTATGGTCCCGCCAACCTCAAGTAAATACTCTGTCAACAAATTGCTCACAAGAACACGCATATTAGGATCCAATCCGTCAAAGCTCTCATCAAGCAACAGATATTTCACCCGAGACGAAAGACCAGAGATAATCGCCGCCTGCCGTTTCATTCCCTTTGAAAAATCACCTATTCTTTTCTCTGGGTCTAATTTAAAAAGCTTTACCAGTTTTTCAAAGGTCGATTCACTGAAATTCCTATAAAACCCTTTGTAAAAATCACGTGTGGTATTGAGGGTAGCGTATGGTAAATAATAAGGATCGTCACTTACATAAAAAAGATTACGTTTAACCTTTACATTGTCAAACGGTTTGCACATTTCTCCATTTACTTCAATAAAAATTTCACCATAGTTCGGTAAATACAAACCGCTGATCATATTTAAAAGTGTCGTCTTTCCAGCACCGTTGTAACCGATAAGTCCGTAGATCGATTCGTCTCTTATACAAGCAGTTACGTCTTCCAATGCAGAATACCTGCCGAATTGTTTAGATACATGACGCAGTTCAATCATTTACTTCTCTTCCTCCACAATTTCGTTTACTATTTCAAGGATTTCCGCTTTATTTAATCCTGCAGATTTTGCCGCTTTCAAGCTTTCCTTGAGTCTTGCTTCAGCTTTTTCCATCACAACGGGATTACGATATGCCGTTTCTGCCACATAACTTCCGCTACCCACCACAGTTACAATAACGCCATCTTCCTCAAGTTGGGCAAAAACCTTTTTAATGGTGTTGACATTCAGTTTCAGTTGTGAGGCAAGTGTACGGATAGACGGAAATTTGTCCCCGGACTTCAATACCCCGCTTGAAACCAGAGAAAGCATTTGTGACTTTATCTGTTCATAAACAGGAACCCCAGAGGTATAATCAATTATAAACAATACTTTCTCCTTTCGCACAGCAAAGTGTAATATTATAGATATCACACTTATTATAACACAGCATTTTTAAAATTGCAACAGTGAATTTAATTTACCTGACATTCTCTTCGTATTTTCAGATAATTCAAGTCAAACATAAATAAAGTTTGGGTATATAAAAGCAGGAGATACAGATTACTCCGTATCTCCTATATCTCCGGTAAACTTACTTTACTATGTTTAGTATGCCTCAGACTGTCTTTTTTCTTGTTCTTGCTATTTCCTTATGGTCCTGTTTATCGCAGAGAACAGAGCATTGATTGAGGATGCGATAATACCGCCGTGAAAACAAATTATCTCAAAAGGCCTTTGGGAAGCTGGTTGGTGTTTCCGCACAGGCAGTATATAAATGGGAGCAAGACCTGTGTTATCCCGACATTTTCACTCTGCCGAGACTCGCAAGCTTTCTCGGATGCAGTACCGATGATTTTTTCATCAAAGACGAGGGATCGGTAGATGTAATTTCTATTAAATAGCTGCCGTTTTATTTACCGTTTCAAGGTGTTATGCTTTATATAAATCCGCAGATAATGAAATATTACCGGAAGAATATTGAAATATACTCATACATATGTTACAATGGCTACGTATCAGACCGACAAAGCGGATGACAATGTCGAAAAAGCAAGGGGTTTTCAATGGAAAAAGAAACAAAAAACATTATTACACGAAGTTTGATAGAAAAAGAACTTCGCTCCGGTAATACAGCAAATCTTCGGATTTCATTGATCCTTAATTCTGTACTTTTACCTCCTTACATCCTGCTCATCGTAGGAATAGTCTATGGAATATTTATGTGTATAAACGATCTGGTTCTGGACATCATCATAAGTGCAGTTCTTGTAGTCGGTTTAGCTATATTTCCGTTTAATATCCTTCGTCCTCTTGGTTTTATCATTTCCGAGAAAAGACTGCTTGACCGTGGTGAATTTGATATCATAACAGCCGATGTAATTGAAAAAAGGAAAAAAACTGTCTCACGTCATGAAGCAAAGATCCTTGTTTTTGCCGGTTTTGAAGGAGTAGCAGTATCGTCAACCACTTATGACCTTTGCAGTGTCAGGGATGAATTCTATATTGTTTACTACAGAGGAAAAAACACCATCAGTCTTCTCTATCCTACCAAAATGTATAAATACATACAATAAACAAACAGCAGAGGCAGGCACAAATCGTGTCTGCCTCTGTTACTTATATCTTTAGTTAATCATTTTCCAATAGCCCTGTTTATTGCAGAGAACAGAGCGTTGATGGAGGATGCGATAATATCGTCGTGGATACCTGCACCCCAGACCTTCTTACCGTTTGCAAGCTTGATACTCATATAAGTTATAGCCTGAGAGGTAGATGCCTTGGTAAGTGCGTGCTCCTCGTAGGTAAGCTCTGAGAACTCTATCTTCAGCGCCTCTCTTACCGCATTGCTGACCGCATCAAGACGACCGTTACCGGAAGCGGTAAGCACTCTTCTCTCACCGTCTATCTCAACGGTAAGCTCAACTGTGATCTTGCCGTCACGAACGAAATGATAATCTATCAGCTTAATATGATCGTTTATGTTCACGTAGGTCTCGGTAAAGATATCAAGCACCTCGTCGGGCGAAAGCTCCGCATGAGCCTTGTCCGAGATATTTTTGACTGTATATCCCACATCCTCCCGCATTTTTGAAGGAAGAAGATATCCGAAATTATGCTCAAGCAGATAACCGATTCCGCCCTTGCCGGACTGAGAGTTGATACGGATAACGTCCGTCTCGTATTCCCTGCCCACATCCCGCGGGTCGATAGGAAGATAATGTACTGTCCAGGTGTCTGCCCCGGTTTCATCATGCCACTTCATACCCTTGGCGATAGCATCCTGATGAGAGCCGGAAAAAGCCGCAAAAACAAGCTTACCCGCATAGGGCTGTCTCTCATATATACCCATACCGGTTATCTTTTCGTAAAGTGCGGCGATACTGGGCATATCACTGAAATTAAGCAGAGGATCTATTCCCTGAGCGTACATATTAAGCGCAAGAGTAACTATATCCACGTTACCTGTTCTCTCTCCGTTTCCGAAAAGAGTCCCTTCAACACGGTCTGCACCTGCAAGAAGACCCAGCTCCGCATCTGCTACCGCACAGCCTCTGTCATTGTGAGGATGGAGAGATATGACCACAGAATCTCTGTACTTGATATTATCAGAGATATATTCAACCTGATCGGCATACACGTGGGGAGATGCAAGCTCAACGGTTACGGGAAGGTTGATAATGACCTTCTTATCCGGTGTGGGCTTCCATATATCAAGCACCGCATTGCACACCTCAAGGGCAAATTCCGGCTCTGTACCGGTAAAGGACTCGGGTGAATACTCGTAGGTATAGTCAGCACCCATCTCTTTGGCTATTCTGACAAAGAGCTCTGCCCCGTCTGTAGCGATCTTCTTTATCTCATCTCTGTTTTTTCTGAACACCTGCTCACGCTGAGCGAGGGAGGTAGAATTATAAAGATGAACAATAGCATTCTTACATCCGCGAAGAGCCTCAAAGGTCTTTCTGATTATATGCTCACGGCTTTGTGTCAGCACCTGAACGGTTACGTCAGGCGGAATAAGATTTCCGTCTATCAATCGACGGAGAAAGGTATATTCAGTTTCAGACGCCGCAGGAAATCCTATCTCTATTTCCTTAAAGCCTACGTCAACCAAGAGCTCGAAGAAATCCATCTTCTCCTCAAGGCTCATAGGGATCATAAGCGCCTGATTGCCGTCTCTCAGATCAACAGAGCACCAACGGGGAGCTTTTTCCACAAAGCTCTTGGTTGCCCACTTTCTTTTAGGGGCATTGACGGTAAAAAACTGTCTTGTGTATTTTGAGGTATTTATCATATTTTATCTTTACTCCGCGTTAGTGACCGCCACGGCTTCAACCTCAACAAGGGCACCCTTGGGGAGAGCCTTTGCCGCTACACAGCTTCTTGCGGGAGCGGAGGTGATATACTTTCCATACACCTCGTTAAAAGCCGCAAAGTCAGCCATATCTGCGATGAAGCAGGTAGTCTTTACTATACTGTCAAGGGAAGCGCCAGCCGCTGTAAGCACTGCGGAGAGATTCTGCATACCTGCTCGGTCTGATCCTTAATATTATCTCCGACGAGAACACCGCTCTCGGGAGAAAGTGCGATCTGACCTGAGGTATACACGGTATTCCCTGCTTTAATTGCCTGTGAATAAGGACCTATCGCCGCGGGAGCTTTATCGGTAAAAATCTTTTCTGCCATTTATCTTTCCTCCGTCATTTTTCAAGTACGTTTGCGCCCCTGTCAAGAGCCACAACACCGGTACGGCACATTTCAACGATGCCAAGAGGCTTCATTACTTCAATAAACGCTTTGATCTTTGTGGGCTCGCCGGTTACCTCGACGCACATTGCATCTGTGGTGTAATCTATTATCTTAGCACGGTATATCTCGGTTGCCGCCATTATCTCGCTTCTGTTTTCAGGGGTGTTTCTTACCTTTATAAGCATTATCTCACGCTCTACCGTACTGTCGCCGCCAAGAAGCTTTACACTTCTGACGTTCTGAAGCTTGGTAAGCTGGTTGATAAGCTGTTCTCTCGAATTCTCATCTCCGTTCATGGTGATGGTGATTCTCGAATAACGGGAATCCTCTGTTTCACTAACCGTCAGAGAGTCGATATTAAATCCTCGGCGCATAAAGAGTCCTGCGACCCTTGCAAGAACACCGTATTTATTTTCAACGTATACAGATATGACCGATCGCATTATTCTGAGCCTTCCTTTTCACTTTCCTCCGAGGAGATAACGTCCTCGGTTATTATATCCTCCATTTTGCCGCCCGGCGGGAGCATGGGAAGAACGAATTCATCCATTCCGATCACGGTATCGATAACGTACGGTCCATCACAGGCGAGAGCACGTTCAAATGCATCTCTGAAGCCGTCAGCGGTATCTACCCTCTCACCCTTTGCTCCAAACGCCTCAGCTACCTTTACAAAGTCGGTCTTGCGGTCAAGAACGGTACTTGAATAACGTTTATCGTAAAAGAGGGTCTGCCACTGTCTGACCATACCGAGAACACCGTTATTCATGACCACGATGACCATAGGAACACGGTAACTGACGGCGGTTGCAAGCTCGTTGAGATTCATACCGAAGCTGCCGTCACCTGTTATAAGCACGGGCCGCTCCCCTTCGGCAATATACGCACCGATAGCTGCACCCATACCGTACCCCATTGTTCCGAGACCGCCGCTTGTAGCAAGCCGTCTCGGTTTCTCAAAGCGAGCGTACTGTGCCGTCCACATCTGATGCTGACCCACATCGGTCACAAGGGGTGTATTATCATTCTTAAGAGAATTTATAACGTCAAATATCTTTTTCGGAGTAAGAGTCTCGCCTGCGTTTTTCTCCATTTCCGCACCGATGGCTCTGCCCTGCTCTCTGTATGCTTCTATCTTCTTTTTCCACTTGTGGTGCTTCTTTTCCTCGCACAGCTCAGTTATCTTAAGCAAAGCGGCAGTAATATCTCCCACTATACCAACGTCCACCGGAACGTTCTTATTTATTTCCGCAATATCACCGTCAAGCTGAATTATCTTTGCATTCTTTGAATAATTCTTGATATCCCCCGTAGTTCTGTCACTGAAGCGGACACCGACGGCGATTATAACGTCAGCCTCCTTTGCGGCACGTGAGGATGCATATCTGCCGTGCATACCCTGCATACCGAGGAAGCGTCCCTCTGAGCTCGGGATAAGCGACAGCCCCATAAGTGAGCTGCCTACGTATCCGTCTATCTTTTCGGCAAGTGCGAGTATTTCTCCGCCAAGTCCTTCTCTTGCGGCTCCGCCGCCGATGTAGACATACGGGCGGACAGAGGTGTTTATCAGCTCTGCCGCATCACGCATAAGAGACTCGTCTGCCACGGGATATCTCACAGGAGGTAAGGGTGCGGCGGGAGTATAATCATACTCCGCCTCCTGAACGTCCTTGGGAATATCTATAAGCACCGGCCCGGGGCGGCCGGATTTTGCTATTCTGAAGGCTTCCCTTACCGTATCGGCAAGGTCCTTTACATCAGTCACAAAATAATTATGCTTGGTTATCGGCATAGTTACACCGGTTATATCTACCTCCTGGAAGCCATCCCTGCCGATAAGATAGGTGGGTACGTTGCCGGTTATGGCAACCATAGGAACAGAGTCAAGCATAGCGGTAGCTATACCGGTAACAAGATTTGTTGCGCCGGGGCCGGAGGTAGCAATTACCACACCGACCTTGCCGGTAACTCTTGCATATCCGTCCGCCGCATGGGCGGCACCCTGCTCGTGAGCGGTAAGGATATGACGAAGCCTGTCTCCTGCATCATACAGAGCATCATATATATTGAGCACCTGACCGCCGGGATAACCGAAAACATCGGTAACGCCCTCCGCGATCAATGCCTCTATTGCAATTTTAGCGCCTGTCATGATCATATCCTGCTCGCCTCCTTCAAAAGAAACTCATATCAAAATAAAAGGCCCCTCCGCCTCCGGTTACCAAGCCGATAACAACTAAGAGACGAAAGAGTCAGAACAAAATGCCGGCTGTCTTCCGCGGTACCACTCTTATTCATCTTAAAAAAGATGCACTCAGGTGCTGTCACACCATTGCTCTGTTACGGGAACACCCGTCCGAAATTACACACGGACAACCGTCCGCTTTACCCCGGCCGCTCCATGGCGAGTTCACCGCGTCCGCCCGATATCTTGCACCTACCGATACCTCTCTTAAGAAAGCGAAAAAACGGCTACTACTCCACTTCTCAGCGTTTAGTCCATTATATCATCAGCCATACTTTTTGTCAATCTTTTTTTCTTTTTATCGTATTTAGGGTATAGGTAACCGGATATCGGATTTTCAAAATATAAAAATAGTTTTATTCACCTGTAGACAAAACGGTTTTTTCGTGGTAAACTTAATAAAAAAGCGAGGTGTACTTAATGCATAGAGTAGTATTTAACCGTTTTCCCGGCGGAGTCAGCCGCTGTCTTACCATGAGCTACGATGACGGTGTACCGGAGGACATACGGCTTATAGAAATATTTAACAAAAACGGAATAAAAAGCACCTTTTTCCTTAACTCAATAAATCTTGACAGAGACGGCTTTATGCCCTCTGAAGAGATCAAAAACATATACAAGGGACACGAGATAGCCTGCCATATGATGACTCATCCCCGCCCCACTACCATTCCCGGGACATCAAAGCTGGTTGAGACCTATGAGGACAGAAAAATTCTGGAAAGAGCCTGCGGTTACCCTGTGCGCGGTCTGTCCTATCCCTTCGGTAACTATGACGATGAGACAGTGGAGGTAATTAAAAGCGTCGGCATTGAATATGCCCGCACTACTGTTTCTACCCGAAGCTTTGATCTCCCAAAGGATTTTCTCCGTTGGCACCCCACCTGCAGACACAGAGAAGACTTAGCTGAGCTGGTAGAACCTTTTCTTGCCCCCGGAGACGATCTCAGGCTGTTCTACGTATGGGGTCACAGCTATGAGTTTTCCCGCAGTGACAACTGGAATATAATTGAGGATTTCTGCCGGAGAGTGGGCGGACGGGATGACGTGTGGTATGCCACCAATATAGAGGTAGTTGACTACATAAACGCAACAAAAGCTCTTAGGATATCCATTGACCTGGATACCTTCTACAATCCATCTGCTATAAGTGTATGGCTTACGGTAGACGGCATGACACTTGAGATCCCGGCGGGTAAGACAGTAAAAATATAATTCTAAAAAAGGGTTTGTAAAAAACTCAATGCCCTTAAACACGCATAAAATAAACTAAATAAATAAAAAAGAGTGCGGAAGAAGTAAAAAAATACAAACTTCTTCCGCATTTTTAGTTTTTGTTATCTGATCAGATATGTATATAAATGATTTGTCGAGCTTTTTGGGAATACGAAGGCCTTGCCTCCCTCTGACGAGGGAGGTGGATTTTTGCAAAGCAAAAAGACGGAGGGAGAGAGTAAAAAAGCATTAAATTAAAGGTTTTTCTCTCCCTCAGTCACCTTACGGTGACAGCTCCCTCGTCAGAGGGAGCCAAGGT
>JAFQUL010000130.1 GCA_017408535.1 Clostridia bacterium | reverse complement strand
GCCCTTGCGGCGCTCAACTCTGTGGCCAAGATCTCCTATGATGACTGCCGTGACGGTATCTCCAACACCTTCTCCATTACTCCCGATACTCTCGGACGTGACGGAGAGGAACGCAGAAGAAATCTTGTTTCACTTCTTGACGGTTACTTTATTAAGGGTGCGCATCATCTTAACGTAAACGTGCTTAACCGTGAGACCCTGATGGATGCCTACGAGCACCCGGAAAAGTATCCTAATCTTACCGTTCGTGTTTCGGGATATGCGGTCAACTTTGTAAAGCTGTCAAAGAAGCATCAGAGAGAGGTAATCTCACGTACCTTCCACGTATCGTTATGACGGGAAGAATACACTCATACGAATCTCTCGGCGCTCTTGACGGCCCGGGGCTCAGATATATAGTGTTTATGCAGGGTTGTCCTCTTTCCTGCGGTTGCTGTCATAACCCTGATACACGTAAGATGGACGGCGGAGAGGAGATATCTGCCGGGGAGCTATACAAAAGGATAGAAAAATACCGCCCGTATTTCGGTACCGACGGCGGTGTTACCGCCTCAGGCGGAGAGCCTCTTTGTCAGGCGGACTTTCTTTACGAGCTGTTCTCGCTTTGCCGGGCGGGTGGGATCACTACCTGTCTTGATACCTCCGGCTGTATTACCGGTACTGCCGTAGATAAGCTTCTTGATATTACCGACACGGTGCTACTTGATATAAAGTATTCAAATGAAGATGACTACCAAAGTTATACCGGTATGAAGTACAGTGCGGTCATTGATTTTCTTGAGCTTCTTGAGAAAAAAGGAGTTAGGACCGTGCTCAGACGTGTTATTGTCCCGGGGCTGAACGACTCGGACAGTGACAGAGATAACCTTACGGCGCTGGCAAAAAAATATTCCTGCGTATATAAGGTAGAGCTTTTGCCCTTCAAAAAGCTTTGTGAGGAAAAGTACGAGAGACTGGGAATTCCCTTCCCCTTTGGCCATATTCCCGAGGCAGACCCTAATGCTGTGCGTAAAGAGGAAGAGACTATTATGCATGAACTTGACAAATAAAAATCAATAATAAAAGGCAGAAACCTTATTGATATGCACCCCAAAAGTTAGACACTTTTGGAGGTGCATATCAGTTAATATGACTTCTGCCTTTTTGCTTTCGGTATTTATATTTTTTGAATGAATAATTTAATAAAACACCGAACCGAGCAGCTTTTTCTGCAACTAAAGGGTAAACGGGCCTTTACGGCAGAAAGGAGGAACCTTAATGATCGCAGACGGCAGCTTAAGCGAATGTGATTGGGAGGAATATCTACTATATCTTTACAGTTTAGCGGAAGCAAAGTACAGTCAGTCAGACGATATTGATTCCCTTGTAATGGACAGCATGTTAGTAATGCTTACCAAGATAAAAAACGGAACTCATATACAGCATCCAAAAGGCTTTCTTGCGGGTGTGATGAAGAATAAGTATAACGAGAGACTAAGGGAAAAATATAAAAACCGTATTGTTTATTTCAGTGACATAAATGCTGACGGTGCTGAAAAAGACAGGGATACGGCGGTCTGTGACAGCTTTACCGACATAGACGAAGATAGCGTACTAAAAAAAGAATACGAAAAAACAAGACGCGAGATCGGAAGGCTAATAAAGATATACCGTGAAGTGGTGATACGTTATTATATTCGCGGCAACTCGGTAGAACAGATAGCAAATGATCTCGGCATTTCCTGCGGAACGGTAAAATCCCGATTGTCAAGTGCCAGAATGCAGATCAAAGAGGGACTGAATAAAATGGAAAAGTATTCAAATATTTCGTATGCGCCAAAGCAGGTTAATCTTGGAATATGGGGATCTGCAGGCATAAACGGAGAGCCGTTTTCTCTGATGACTTCTCCGATTGAAGGCAATTTGCTTTATCTTGCCTATGAAAGACCTGTCTCTGTCCGTGCTGTAGCTGAAGCTATGGGAATGCCCACAGCATATTTGGAACCAATAGCGGAAAGACTGATAAAAGGTGAACTTCTCGGTAAAACAGACGGCGGACTTATATATACCCGATGTTTTATGAAAAACGGTAGGCGTGCGGCTGAAAATATTCCTGCGATAGAGGCTCTTGCGGGGAAATATGCAGAAAAAGTTTGGTCTAAAATTTACAAAGAAATACTTCCTCTTACCGAGGAAAAAGAATTTGCCGAAATGAACGGTAAGCAGAAGGCCACTTTACTGCTTTATGCCGTAAATATGCTCGCAATAAAGCTGGTCAGTAATCCCGAGCTTATTAAATATATGCCGTACGAACAACTCCCTGAGCGACCTAACGGGGGACGGTGGCTTGCAATAGCTACTTCTTGGGAGCATGGAGAAAATACCGTAAGCAAATACTCTGCTTCCGGCCCGGCCTATGCACGTTGTGATGAAAAAAGCGCATTCTTTGAACTGATCGACTTTCAGTCTGCTTTTGGAAATACTCATCACAGCTACGGACAGTTGAAGTACAATTGCTCCGTTCATAATGCGGCACGGCTTATTGCAGGGTTTATTAACGAAGATATTAAGCCGGACGACGATCGTATATGCAGTCTCGTCCCCGATTTTGAGGATCTTCATATTCTCAGAAAAGACGAAAACGGTAAGACTGTACCGGATATTCCGATATTATCATTTGAATATAAACAACAGTGGGATGATGCTATAACCGTTGCCTGCGAGGAGCTTTTCCCGGATATGAAGGATGAATTTTCCGGTTTTTTGAAAGCACATAAAAACAATGTTCCAAACCATGTTGACTACAGTGAACAGTTCCTGTTTGAGGGTGCACTCAGGTCATATAATATAGCACAAATGTTAGCGATAGTGGACAAGGGGCTTCTGCCATATCCGGTAAAAACAGGACAGACCCCGGTCATGGTGATGTCATACAGCAAAAAGTAATGACAGCCTAACCATATTGTATACTGAAAAAGGACTTCTGTGTCAAAACAGAAGCCCTTTTTTACTGTCTCATTTTATAATATTGCTGCAAATGATCCGCCCGATACCGAAGCAAAAGATATATATACCTATCTGCATGATCCAAAACAGCTTTTTATGTTTTCTGAAGTAAGGAGATACCGTTCGGAAGTGAGTTATCGAAAGTACAGCCAGGGGCAATCCAAAAGCAAACCAGGTACCAAAGGACAGCCCGGGAATAGCGGAGAACAGTGCCCAAAATAAATATATTGGCATTGAATAGCAAAGAGACAGTAAAAACAGCAATTTGCCGCTAAGACGGCCGTAACTGTCCAGATATACTATCTTCTTTCCACCATAGGCACTTAAGGCTATTATACTTCCGTATACCATCAGAGCCAGTACCAGGTACACGCTGATCGCTCCCCCTAAGATCTCTCTGTAAACTGTAAAGAGAATTATAGGGGTGAGCAGCTGTATAGCAAGGTCACGGACGGTATTGCCGATATATTTTATCTTTCTGCAGACCATAAATGTATTCCGGGGGAGATCACAGCTTTCCTTCTATGGCAAGGCGGACGTCCGCCAGCTGATCCGAAAAAGAAATATCGTTATCTATAACGTAGTCCGCACGGTCGGCATAGGGCAGGCAGTATTCTGCCTCTCTGTGTCTGGCACATTTGAGATAATATCCGCCGATATATTCCGGACTCTGCCCGAAAAGGCTGATGTTTCTCACTATCCTTCGGTAAAGGCAGGTCTCGATCTTTGCAGATACGTATATCTTTATGTCAAGGGCTTCGTACAGCGGCTCGATACAGAACAGGAGCATTCCTTCAACGATCACCCACTCAGACTCTCCCTTTTCCTTTTCTTCTTTGATCTGCTCTAAAACTCTGTCCCAGTGGATAGAGTCGGGGCTGTTCCAGTCGGGGTAATTCTGACCGTCGTCGGGAGAGCATATCTCGGGAAGCTGTTCCTTAAAATTTCTGTCCAGGTGTATAACAGGTGCATTCAGCTGTTCTGCCAATTCAGCGGCAACAGTGCTCTTGCCGCTGCCGGACGGGCCGCAGATACCGATGATCTTAGTTTTCATTGTTCGACCTCCATGTAACATAATGTTATTCTATTTTGTACTTTTCAATATGTGTAACTTTAGCTTCGTTTGGTCCGAAAGCATCTTTTAGATGTCGCAGGTGGGAAACCAATATCCATCGGATATTAAGTGAAGAAAAGTACTTTAACAGGTGATACAAACCATCTGCACCTTCTTCATAGGCAGTGCTTTGAAAGGTTTCATTGAGAAAGACGAGAGCGCCTTCCTTTAAGGTATCTACCATCGCGGCCAGCTCCCTGACCTCCTGCTCAAATCTACCTGCATCGTTATCCTCGAAAAAGTCCTTTTCCGCTTCGGAAAACTGTGTTGCGATTTGCGAAAAGAGCGTGATCTCCGCACTCTCACATGGGATAGGCAGACCCGCTTGTGCAAGAAGCTGCATTGTTCCGATAGAGCGCAGATATACAGTCTTTCCGTTTCCGTTGTCACCGAACACCAAAAGTCCGTCAGTAGCTTGTTCTATCACAAAATCGTTTGGGACAACGCTCGAAGGATCCTCTTTTGACATTAAAAGATAAAGATCATATAACTTTCTGACAGTTATATTCTGATCTTCAGAAAATCCGGGGTAACATATCGGCACTTTCTTTTGCGACAAGGCGTTTATATACTTGAGTGCTACATCGTAAAAAACAAGTTCCCGAAATAAAAAACCGAATTTTAAAAAGATCTGTTCCGCTATACTGCCAAGTAATGCTGAAAGACCGGAAATCGCGGAAATCGCAAGACTTTCAAAAAGTCCGTCCCGTGGGGGAGGATATATTCGTTCACAAGGATATCCGGGGTCTTCTTCTTTCCTAAAAAGCGAAAATCCTTTCTTTTTCAGCTCTCTGTCTGTCACGTGAATATATTTATGGTCGATAAGATCGTATTCTTTGATATGTCCCTCGTCACTCAGCACAAACCTAAAATTCCAAGTTCCGTTTTCGCTGAAATTTTCATATTTTGAACAGAAAGCTATCAGATTTGAAAATTCGTGGGATTCATAGATCTCTCTGCAGGCTTTGTACAGATTCGTCAAGCCACTTGAGCGCAAATCGTATTTTTCCAAAATCTCACCGTATGATTCGATGAAAAGCAAGGCCCGCTTGAGACACAGTGCCTGTACCTGCAAGATGTTTTTTGAAGCCGCAGAGGATGCCGTCCCGGTTACTTTCAAGCGGAATTCGCCCTTGCCTGCATTTTTTTGTGACAACCGTAGTTCTTCAAAGCGTACCGACAATGATGATAACTGTTCAAATAATGCAGGATGCTTCTCAAAATCCTTTAATATATCCTGCCGATATATAATCTCTTCCCGATCATTTATCAGGGCAGAGACCACCGACAAAAAGCGTTCACGTTTCTTGACATCTGCACAAATATACGAAAAAGAACGATCAAGTGACAAATGATAAACGATCTTTTCATTGACCATCTCGGTGCCCGGCTCAAACTGAGTAGGGGATAAAAGACTAATTGCCATATTCATTCCTCCTTACCGAAAGCGAGTCTCTATCGATCCGATACTTTTTGAGAATATCCATGGCATAGGAAGAAGCGCTTCCTTTCGATCTTACGATTCGAAAGGTACGCTTGTTTTCGTCGTCAAAATCCACCTCCGCTGAAAGCACAGGATAGTCAAGGGACATAACATCATAAAAATGTGTCACATACAAACCAAAATGCTTATTTTCTCTGATCTGTTCAGCGCAATTTTTAAGCAGCGCAAACCCCCGTTTATCATCTGTTCCGCTAAAGGTTTCGTTAAACAGTAAGAATGCCGTTTTATTTTGGGCTGTTTTCAGCATTACCTCAGTCCGGTTAACCTCCTCATCGAGTCTTCCGATATTGTCAAATCTCTCGTCCATCGGAAAATGGGCGCAAACAATGTCAAACGGATATATCTCCGCATCGCTTGCAAAAACGGGACAACCGGAAAGAAAAAGCACTAAATTAACACCCAGTGCCCGAATATACGTAGTCTTTCCCCCGCCGTTTGCACCTACCAAAAAGCAGAACGGCTCGTTTTCGGTAAAGTCGGAATCATTTGGAACGATTGTTTTGCAGTTCTTTGCTAAAAGTGAAATATCATACAACTCTTTGGCTACGTAACGTGGGACTTGTGCTATCCTCGGGTAGCAGTGCGGAACACAAGTATCATTTGCCTTTTTTATAAGGCTGTTTATCTCAAGGAAAAACTTTATTTCCGGAATATAAGCAAACGGCTCGCATAGGTCAACATCTGCAAATTTAGATATCTCAGCTTCGATTTCTGAAATCTCATCGGCATAAAGTCGGCATATCGCGTCCGACAGCAAAAAATCAATCTTTATATTTTGTTTTTTTCTATCCGAAACCGTGAATCCGAGAGCTTTCGCACACTGGGCAATACGGTCGTATTCACTTACGCTGTCATAATCGGGTGTGAGCCAGCTTTTATCGGAAAATGATAATAAACCTATGTGCAGCCGCCGTAGCAAGCTTTTTATCCTTTTTGATGCCTCTTTCATATCGGCAAGGATAGACAGCATTTGTTCAGAAGAAAAATAATTTGACACGTCAGCAAAAATGCCTCCGAGTGCTGACATAGAGGCCAGACTCTCACAGGAACCTATGTAACCTTCAAGTACCTCTCTATAGCGGTAATATCTGTCAAGGGAATTTTTTTCATCTCTCAACAGATAAAAAGATCTCTCGGCAGCAGATAAAACTGCAAGCATGTTTTGCATCTGCTCAAGGTATTCACCGTCCTCGAGCAACTCGAAGACCTCATTACGCCGTCTGATCTC
Organism: Clostridia bacterium; assembly: GCA_017408535.1. Lineage (GTDB taxonomy): Bacteria > Bacillota > Clostridia > Oscillospirales > CAG-272 > RGIG2161. Next base: position 2,722 of record JAFQUL010000130.1, on the reverse strand, counting down.
ATTCCTTGTGCAAGGCTTCTGCAATACAGAAATTGTTTGCTCACTTATCACCCTATCAAGCTGAAGATCTGAAAAAAGTTCTCTTTTAAGCAGAACAGTATCGTTATTATTTAAAAGCTTCGGCGTGCTTTTCATATCGCGTTCTCCAGTTCTCCCAAAAGATAAGGCAACGAGCATATCTCCATACCGTTCACGGTATCACCTGTTCCCAATGTAATCTCACTACCTTGATTAGATTGATACCGAAATTCCATAGAAACAGGATTGACCAAAAGAATACGCCTCGGTGTTTTAGTCTCCCATTCAACCCTGTATTCATATCGAAAGTTATAGATAGGCATCGGTCTGGGTTTGCTGTCAATAGGAAATCGCATTGCAGAACCGTAGGAAACTATAGCAACAAAGCTTCTGATAAAATATTCGCCATTCTCCTTAATAATCAATATCGTTCTTCGTCTCGGCATGCCAAACAGCTTGATAGCAAATACTTCATTTGCCGTTTCTATGTAAAGATCACTTTTTTTCGAGTGCTTTCTCCCCAAAAACCATAACGGATGAGTTGAGTATAATTTATAATTCTTATTTCTGCATACTTTTTTTATCTTAGCGATACACATCAAGCGTTTAAATAAACAGCGGATATAAGGCCAAATAATTATCATTAATATTACAAAAAACAGCACGATATACTTGCCTGTAAGCATTATATAATTACCCTCCTTATATCCGAGTGAAATAAAAAATTATGCTATAGAATCCCTTTCAAGTCCGCCAAGGAAACCTGTTGCGTTATAGATCCTGTAGTCTCCTGCCTTGTCTCCCGTGTCAGCCGGACGGGGCTGACTGTCCCCGTCAGACACGTAAATATCTTTCGGTACAGGCAGTACTATAAGTATTTTTTCATTCTCGCTTTCAAACCCGTAGTCGATCCTGCTGAGCACACTGAAAAGTTCAAACCTCAGCAGTCTGAAGGTGTGTTTGCATAGAGCGTCTCCGTTTTCGGAGAAAATTATCGGAGAGCCGTAAAACGTGCCGGAGAGGAATTTGCAGTCGTAGCATCTGCCGTTTTTCATAAGAGAAAAGCTTATGCCCGGCTTCTTTATAAACACAGAGCTGTATACCCCACGCACGGACGAAAAAATTATGCCGTCTCTTTCGCACAGCCGCTTTAAACTACTCATAAACGCTTTCCTCTTTAACAGCGCCCGCAGGTAAACGAAGAAGAGATACCCGAAGATAACGGTCAGTATTGCCGCTGCGGCATAGAGAATAAAAGAGATAATATTATATCTGGCGGCAAAATTGATGACTGTGACCAGAAAGGGTAAAAACCACGGGATACAGAGAGAGGCGGCAAAAAACACAGCGACGACGAGACACAGCTCTTTTGCAGTTTTTAGTGTTCCCGTGCCGATGGCTTTTTTCTTATGCTTAAGATAAAACCATCTTCTCAAGGATTCGATGTTTGCGGCGAGAGTCAAAAGAAACAGCACCGGAAGAATGACCGCAAGTACAGAGAGCTTAAGAGCAGCTCCGCTGAGATGTGGGAAAAACACGCCGCCCACAAAGCTGTAGGTAACGGATAGGGGCAGGACGGCGGAAAGAACAGCTACCGGCAAAAACCGTATCCAAAAAAATCGGCAGCGGAGAGTGTAGCCGAGCTTCTCACCAAAGTAGTTTTCACTCGGACCGCGGTCCTCATAGTCACGTAGAGCGTATTTACTGTTTACGCTGAAAACGTAGGATGCGGAATAGAAAACGAACAGGGAAATGATAAGCTTTACTGTGTCAAGCACCCTTTCGGGCATATAGTCCTGTCCGAACATATTGTAGGTGAAGATCATAAAAGAAAGTTTTGATACCCCGGTGTAAAAGGCAAACTGCAAGACTGAGCCAACCGAGGTAGATAGGATCGGTCTTATCTTTTCGCTGTGCATTTTCCTCTCCTTTCAGAATAGAGGCAGACGTCGCCCCGGCTTTCTCACCTGCTGTCGGATCAATTATCAAAGGAATACTTCTTGATCGTCTCGCTGAGGATGGCAAAGTAATTACGGTTGATACTGTACACTACCGCTTTCCCGCGGTTACGTGATGCCAGCAACCTGGTACGGATCATAAGTGACAGATGATAATATGCGTTGGTACCGGCTAAATTAAGTCCTTCCTCTATCTCTTTTATTGTTACCTCGCCTCTCTCATGGATAAACTGCAAAATGGCAACGCGGTTCTTTTCAGAGATGGCGGCACCGAACTCGTGCAGATCTGCATCTGCAGTACCGTCAGCGAGATACTTCAGGGCATCCTCGTAGTCAAACCCGAGAGACAGAAGCACGGTATCATCGTAGTAACGAGCCGATATATGATTTTTGTTATTGTAGCAGAAGGATACGGCTATATCTGAAAAGCTGTCCAGATCTATAGATACGTTAGAGCATTTTTTCAGCTTTTCTGCGACTGAGTCAATATCAAAATTCTTCTCAAGCACAGCCAGCACAGCGGCGTGCTTTTCATGTTGCTTTGAGAGGATATACTCCTTGGTTATCAGCTCGTATATCAGCCGCTGTACCGTGGCGACGGGGTCGATAAGAAATGAATATAACGCATTTTTCGTGCGGTCATTGTAGCCCGACTCACGGATGAGGGTATTGGCGGCTTTAATAGAGATGTGGCCCTCATCAAACACCCCTGCCGATGCATCTCCGAAGTAGTGCTCAAGCATATT
>JAFQUL010000129.1 GCA_017408535.1 Clostridia bacterium | reverse complement strand
TTTAGCCGTTTGCCTTTTCAAGATCCTTCTTACGGATCTCAACACGTCTTACTTTACCGCTGATAGTCTTGGGAAGCTCGTCAACGAACTCGACTATTCTGGGATACTTGTAAGGAGCGGTGTGAGTCTTAACGTATTCCTGGATCTCCTTCTTGAGGGCATCTGTGCCTTCAGTTCCCTTGGTGAGAACGATGGTGGCCTTGACTATCTGACCGCGTACCTCGTCGGGTACGGGAGTGATAGCACACTCAAGCACGTAAGGAAGCTCCATGATAACGCTTTCGATCTCGAAGGGACCGATGCGGTAGCCGGATGACTTGATAACGTCATCGATACGGCCAACGTACCAAAGGTAACCGTCCTCGTCCATTGTCGCCTGGTCACCGGTGTGATAGAAGCCGTCATGCCATACGTCCTTGGTCTTCTCATCATCAAGGTAGTAACCGATAAACAGACCGCAGGGAACACCGTCCTTGGTTCTGATGCAGATCTCTCCGGTATCACCGGTGTTACACTCATTTCCGTCGGGATCAAGGATAACAACATCGTAAAGGGGACTGGGCTTACCCATAGAGCCGATCTTGGGGGTAGAGCCAACAAAGTTTGCGATAGAAAGAGTGGTCTCGGTCTGGCCGAAGCCCTCCATGATAGTCAGGCCGGTAGCCTTCTTAAACTGGTTGAACACCTCGGGGTTAAGTGCCTCGCCTGCTGTGGTCGCGTATTCGATAGAGGAAAGATCGTATTTTGAAAGATCTTCCTTGATAAAGAATCTGTACATGGTGGGAGGAGCACAGAAGGTCGTGATATTGTACTTTTTGAAGAGGGGAAGGATGTCCTCGGAACGGAAGCGGTCAAAGTCATAGGTGAATGTAGCCGCCTCACACAGCCACTGACCGTACAGCTTGCCCCACAGTGCCTTACCCCAACCGGTATCGGAGATGGTGAAGTGAAGACCGTCGGGATTGACGTTGTGCCAGTGTCTTGCGGTGGGATAGTGGCCGAGAGCATACTTGTAGGAGTGAGTTGCGATTCTGGGGTAACCGGTAGTACCGGAGGTGAAAAGCATAAGCATGGGGTCGTTGCCGCAGGGAGAGGACTCGGTGCGCTCAAAGTGAGTGCTGAAGCGCTCCATTTCAACGTTGAAGTCATTCCAGCCGGGTTTCGAGCCGCCAACCAGGATCTTACGCATCTCGGGGAATTCCGCTGCCGCCTTTTCTGCCTCGGTGGATACCTCGCCGTCAGCGGTACAGACAATAGCCTTCACGTGGGCTGCCTTGTATCTGTAGGTAAAATCGTGCTCAACCAGCTGATTGGTAGCGGGGATTGCGATAGCACCGATCTTGTGAAGTGCAAGCATACAGAACCAGAACTGGTAGTGGCGCTTGAGCACAAGCATTACAGTATCGCCCTTCTTGATACCAAGAGACTCAAAGTAGTTTGCGGTCTTTGCAGAATATCTCTTCATATCACGGAAGGTGAATCTGCGTTCTTCTTTATCGTTGCTTACCCAGAGCATAGCAAGCTTATCGGGATTTGCCTCCGCGATAGCGTCTACACAGTCAAAGGCGAAATTGAATTTATCGTCATTCTTAAAAGAGATGCCGTTAAATACACCCTGTTCGTCATAGGTGGATACTACGAACTTGTCTGCAACACTCTTCGGCTTACTGTCAACAGCCGCGGACTTTGCGGCAATAAAGGGTGCCTCGGGATATTCCTCGCTGACCTGACCGTCATGAGGATTAAGAACTACTGCGTGGAACTCACATCCGCCCTCGCTTACAGCGATCATACCGTGAGGGATAAGGCTGTTATAGAAGATGGAGTCGCCCTCGTTTAACACGTCAACGTGATTACCTACCTGGACCTTCAGAGACCCCTTGACGATAACGTCAAACTCCTGACCATTGTGGGAGTTAAGCTTGATGGGGGCGTTCTGTTCCTCAGCAAGGAAGGGGAATTTAACGAGGAAGGGCTCAGCCAACTTGTCCTTGAACTTGGGCGCAAGGTTGTTATATACGACACCCTTTTTCTTGATTATTTTAAGACCCTCGCCCTTTCTGGTGATAGCGAAAGAGGTAAGGGTGGTACTTGTACCTTCAAGTATATCAACTACTTCAACTCCGCAGGCTTTGGCACACTTATAAATAAAAGTAAAGCTGAAATCTGCCTCTCCCGACTCAAGAACAATATAGTCCTCAAGCGAAACACCGGTGAGCTTTGCAAGCTCCTCCTGTGAATAACCTTTTGCCTCTCGCAGGTCCTTGATTCTGCCTGCGACTTCTTTAAGATTGTAATCCATTTTTTGCTCCTTTCGTTTCCGTTGGCTCTCATGGAGCCGTTATTACGGCATTGAATAAAACAAAAAAACCCGTCTCAAAAATACTTTGAGACGAGTATTAAACCCGCGGTACCACTCAAATTGCGAAATAAAAAATTCCGCCACTTACAGGCTCTAACAAGCCCTTGCCTTTACGCAGCAATACGGAAGGAGTCTACTTGCGAAATGCTTTCGGTCCTTCGACTCGGAAGTGATGGGTCATATGGAAAGAATCGCTATTGGCTCGCAGCAACCGCCAACTCTCTTGAAGCTCCGCTCTCCGACCGTCTTCGTCACAGTCGTTTTTTTGTGATATTCAAATGTGTCCATATTATACTCCCTCATTTTTCGATTGTCAATAGCTTTTTTGAAAAAATAATATTTTTTTATGATGATTTGCAAAAAAACTTAGAAAAAGTCCATGATGTCCGTGTTCCTCTTGAAATAGGACCTTCGTTATGTTATAATTTTACTGATGCTTGAATAGCACCGAATGACTGAGGAAACATTAGAGGTATAACTTAGTAAGGGAAGTGTTTTCATGAGGCATAAGGAGTACACGAGAGAAGTTGAGGGCAGCTCACTTTCAGTACTGTTTATTCACGGTATTGCAGGTACGCCAGATCATTTTACTGATTTTATCCCCCTCGTTCCGGAGAATATTTCGGTACGCAATATTCTGCTTGACGGTCACGGTAAGGGAGTGAAGGACTTTTCACGCACTTCAATGAAAAAGTGGCGGGAACAGGTGGAACGTGAGGTAGATGATCTGCTGTCAAGGCACGGTAAAGTAATTATTGTAGCTCATTCCATGGGTACCCTTTTTTCTATTCGTCAGGCTGTTAGCCGCCCGGACAGAATAAAAGGGTTATTTCTTTTGGCATCACCTCTGAAGCTTTTTATTAAGCCTGCCATGTTCGTTAATTCCGCCAAACTTTTCATAAATAAGAAGGATGATAACGATAGAGAGCTTGCGTCTATCAGACGTGCTTACGGAATAGAGAATGATATGCGGTTTTGGCGGTATATTGGATGGGTCCCCAGATATCTTGAGCTTTTTGGGGAGATAAAGGCCGTGAGAGGTCTTGTATCCTCTCTGTCAGTGCCCACCCGGGTATACCAGTCGGGAAAGGATGAGATGGTTTCTGTCTCGAGTATGAAGCTACTGGCAGACAATCCTTACATTGAGGCCAGTGTGCTGAAGAATTCAGGTCATTGTTATTATGAGCAGAGTGATCTTGAAGCTCTGCTGTCGGATTTTTCCTCTTTTCTCACCGAGGATTGATCCTTGGTATAGAGACCTATTGAATACGGTATCACACACGGTTTAATAGTTTACGCCGTACGCAACCGCCTAAAGGAGATGCTGGAGCTCAGTGGCCGGACAGATGTTACGGCAGATCCGGGGAGATGACTGTATATGGATTTTTTCTGATAATGCTGAGGCGATACTTAAAGAGGAGATCGGCAGAGTATTTCTCGAGGTGCTCCGGGATGCCGGAGTATTTAGGAGTACACCCGAGAGCAAGGCGGCCTTTATTAGATTTATCGATTTTTCGAAATAATAAAAAACAGCAGACTGGTTGGTCTGCTGTTTTTATGTCAGCATTCTTTCATAAGCCGCAGGTAGAATTCTACCGTGCGTTCAAGAGCATCTATACGTATTCTTTCGTTGTTTCCGTGGATGGCGGCCCGTTCCTCAGATGTGAGATCCATAGCTGAGAAACGGTATACTCTGTCAGATATCCTTCCGTAGTGACGGGAGTCTGAGCACTGCACCATAAGATAGGGAGAAACGATACAGCCGTCCCAGGTGGATGCCACTGCAGAGGCTACCTTGTTCCATCCGTCACAGTTTGTGGTGGATATTCTGCTGGGGTTCATACCGTGGAGCATGGTTACCTCTACTTTTTCGTCGTCTACAGTGTCCTTTATATATTTAAGTGCACTGTCTGTGGTATCTTTCGGATTGAGTCTGATATTCGACACCATAAAAGCCTCGGGAGGAATTACGTTTGAGGCTGATGAACCTTGCATCTGGGTGAAAGCAACAGTGGTACGCATAAGTGCGTTGAGCTCGCCGCCGCTCTTTTTACATATCATATCCAGAATAGGAAGAAAGATATTTATGTTTGAGAATATTACACGGTAGAGGAAGGATGAGTGTCTGCCGAGAGTATCGAACATCTCTTTTACAGGCTCAGTAAGCTGTGCCTTAAACGGCTTTGAAAGAAGCTTTACCGAGGCACGGCTCAGCCTGTCGATCGGTGCACCGGGCTTGGGGGCAGATGCATGACCGCCCTCTGATATTACTCTGTAGCGAACGTCCATCATGCCTTTCTCGGCTATACCGATAAGACCGCACGGTTTTTTTACGCCGGGGAAAACGTTTTCTACCACAGCACCGCCCTCGTCAAGGATGAAGGCGGGCTCTATGCCGTTTTTCTCAAAGTGATCGACTATATGTACCGCACCCTGTCCGTTCACCTCTTCTCCTCCGGAAAAGGCAAAATATACGTCGCACTCCGGTACAAAGCCTTCTTTGATAAGGCGGTCGGCTGAGAACATTATTCCATTAAATGTGACCTTGGTATCAAGAGCACCTCTTCCGTGGACGTATCCGTCCTTTATTATTCCTTCAAACGCAGGAAAACTCCAGGCATCCTCGTTTGCGGGGACAACGTCATAGTGTGCCATCATAACGGCCGGTGCTCCGTCGGTACGCCCTCTCCAGCGGAAGAGGAGCCCTCTGTCAGGCATAACTGTCAGCTCGCATACCTGCATTACATTGGGATAGAGATCAGGGAGAATAGAGATAAGCTTTTCAAACTCCGTGTTATCTTCAAGCTGAGGATCTCTTGAGGATACAGTCTTGCACTTGATAAGATGGGAGAGACAGTCGGCCGCTTTGTCTCTGTCAAAGGAAATCTCCGATTTTTCGACGACCGGCTGAGCCTTGGGTTTGAAGGCAACGGCGCGGCAGATTATTACTGCCAGAAACAGTACGAGTACCAAAGGGATAATAAGCAAAAACCACATATTACAGAACTCCTTTTTTATATAGGATTCTTGCCACAAGTATAGTGAACAGCACTCCCACGGGAACCATTATTCCTACTGTTGAGGAGTCAAGGGCGGGAACGAATATAAAGAGAATGAGCATAAGTATGATAGGCGCGATAGAGAGCTTTACGTTCTTTGATACGAATACAACGGCGAGACCGCCGAAAAGTGCAGGAAGTATCATATCAAAGGCGGGCTCAAGTACCGGGGATTCAAGAAGAGGGGTGAGAGGGACTATGCAAATGACACCCGCCACAATAATAAGAGTGGTCACGATGCTTGAAACAGCGATAGCGATGGTGGATATGACCTCACCCTCTTCATCAGAGGCCTTTACCCCGGCTCTTTCCATTGCGTCGATAGCGCAGGGAAGCTTAATGTTTGAAATGTTACCGGTAATAAAGGAGAGGTATGTTCCTCCGGCACCGAGCATAGGAACGTATGTAAAGATCTCGACTATTCCCACTGCCCAGTACATGGGAGCTGTAGCAACGACACCTTTTATAAGTACTTCAAAATTCGGGAGAGTGCCGAAGATAAGGGAAAGCAGAGTAGGGAAAAGCAGAAGCACTGCACCTATAGCGATCCCCCATATTCTGCCGCTACGGTGAACGCTGTCCATGTAGCTGTGATCGTTATATTTTTTCATCGTCGTCAACCTCCAAGCAAAGCAGTAAAGGGAATAGCGGAGGCCATACCGACAACAAGACTGATGGGAAGAGCATAATCGGTAAGCCAACGTATTTTCGCTTTTGTGGCAAGAGTACCGCATATCGCCATAGCAAGGGCAGATACTATCATAACGCATACCGGAATAAGTCCGGATGCGTCACCCTTTACTATAAGTCCCACATCACAGAAGACGTAGCCGAGAAAGGCTGAGATCATTCCGAGGAACATAGCGTTGCTCAGTATATCGCTCCACTTTTTATCTTTAAGTCCTACCTTGGCAAGTCCGCTTTGCAGCTTCTTTGTAACAAACGGTACAAGCACAAGACCTGCCGCAATGCCTACCGTCATTACCCATGCAATAGCTATGTATACAGATGGGTCGGTGATGGTGGTTCCTGCACCCGTTCCGGCTGCTTCAAGAGCATTTCCTGCTGCAACCGTCTCGTATGTGATCGATCCGATAACAGAAAGTCTCAGCCAGGGAAGTGCTATACCGAGACTCTTTGAAAGGGCTACGACTCCCACAAGCACCGCAAAAGCGGGAGCGACGGTAAAGATAGCCGCCGAGACTATCGTTTTCTTTACTGTACCGGTCTTGATCCCAAGCTCCTTTGCACGGCGCATGGCACGCAGAAGGAAAAATACCGACTGGGCAAGAACCAGGACAATGACAGCACCGACAATGACAAACAGTATCGGACTGTTTACGCTGAAGTTCATTTTTATACCTCCGATTTCTATTGAAATGATATCCGGATTTGTTGCTTGACTTCATTATAACCGCAAAATATATTTTTTTCAATCCCTTTTTTACATACGAAAAACAACAGTTGCAGGCAGACTGTATTTGTGGTATAATACTGCTGACAATAACAATTTTGTTTTTGCGCTATGAAAGAGAATATCACGGAGAGTGTAGCCAATGTTCAGGAGTAATAAAAAGATTAAAAATCCCTGGGAAGGGACGATTGAACCCTTCAGAATTATCGGTAACGTTTATTTCGTAGGTACTTACCAGTCATCTGCACACTTAATAGATACAGGAGACGGTCTTATACTTATCGACACAGGTTATGAGAATGCACTTTATCTTGTAGTAAGGTCTATATTCAAGCTGGGATTTACACCGGAGGATATTAAGTATATTATAAATACTCATTGGCACTGGGATCATACCGAGGGTACGGCGCCTCTCGCACATATGTCGGGCGCAAAGACCCTTATCGGCCGTTATGATGAAGAAAAGGCCAAGCAGTATTTTACCCCCGATATACTGATAAAGGACGGAGATACCTTGTCGCTGGGAAACACAGAGATAAGATTTATCGAAACTCCCGGACACACAAGAGGAACTGTATCTCTTTTCTTTGACACAGAGGATAACGGCATAAAATACCGTGTCGGAATGTTTGGAGGGGCCGGGGCAAATACTCTTGTTCCGGGGGAATATGATTATGATGGCTGCAGAGATGATTATTACGCATCGATCAGCCGTCTCAGAAAAGAAACGGTAGAGGTATTTATCGGTAACCACGTATGGAATAACGATACTGACGTAAAGGGTGAGCACCTGTTGAAGACAGGAGAGAATCTCTTTATTGACAGCGAGCTGTGGGGTAAATTCCTCGATCATTGTGAGAATCGCCTTTCTGCTATCATTGCCGAAGAAAAGGCGAAAGCTAAGTGAACGAAAAAACAGCTTCCCGCGGCGCAGTGCGCTGGGGGAAGCTGTTTTTCTTACAGTATTTTTTTGATAAGTGAGAGGATGTCCTGTGCGATGTCCTCATTCAAGTGGCGGGACAACGCTTCCTTTATATCAGTTTCTTTGAGACGTATTCCGGAAAGGACCGTGCTTACCTTGTCAGAGAGAAGGTGATCCATTGAGTCGGTATACAGGACTGCAGATCTGACTGTACCCTTTTCGGTGTTCAGCTTCAGCTCCGCACCTCCCCAGGAGAAGCGGGCCTTGGCTTCATAGGAGAAGGGCAGTGTCCCCCCGTATAGGAACTCCCAGGC
>JAFQUL010000128.1 GCA_017408535.1 Clostridia bacterium | reverse complement strand
TTTTTGCTCAAATATATTCATGCGAAACAGCAAGTTCTATATTATTGAGCTTTACGGAAATCTGTCGGACGACAGCTGGGGACATTACGTCACTACCCTCGCAAAAACAAGTGATATCCCCCAAAAGCTCCCGAGTCCATATTCTCTTACCATAGGAGACCAGGTCTACGACGGCTCTGCTGCTGTAACGGTGAGAGCTGTTTCTGCCCTAAGTATAGAAGAAAGCACCGACAGGCTCAAAGGGAAGACTGCTGTTTTCCTCGGCGACTCGCTCTGTGCAGGGAAGACAGTTCCCGCCGATGCCGGGGAATTCGGATACGGCTGGGGCGGTATTATCGGAAGAGACAACAATATGACCTGGCAGAATTTCGGCAGGGACGGCGCTACGGTCGTTCATGCCGACGGAATAGACCAAAGCTGTCGGTTGTCCTCTCAGGTGGAGGAGGCACTCACCGCCCATCCGGGGGCAGACTACGTTATATTCGAGGGCGGCTTTAACGACGGAGAGCTTCTGTCAGAGAACGGTCTCGGAGTATTCTCTCACAGCGGTTACTCTCCTTCCGTCTCTGCCACCGACTTTACCGCCGCCTTTGAAGCTCTTGTGTATCAAATAATTACCGCCTTTCCTGCGGCTAAGATCGGATATGTTATTCCTCAGAAAATGGGGGTCTCATCGAGCTACAGTGGGGAGGACAATCTCTCCAGAAGGTTCTTTGACCGAGCCGCAGAGGTCTGCCGTAAATGGGGAATACCCGTTCTTGATCTCTGGAATGAATGTCCCCTTAATCCGAATCTGTCTCTTCACTACGACAGTTCTCTTGCGGCAGACGAGGCAAACACACTGGGTAAATTCTACACAGACGGCAAGCATCTTACCCTTGCGGGATATCAGCGGATCGCTCCGCAGATAGAAGCGTTTATGAGAACACTGTGAGGTGGCTCTGTGGAACAGATATCTATTAGCACCGTACTTGCTCTCATAGGAGAGGCCGGGGTGATACTGGGTATGATAATTCCGGTGTTTCTCTCGGTCAGCAGACTGAAGGAGGGGGTAAAATGCCAGCTCCGCAGTGAGATGCTCAGAATATACTACCGTCACAAGGACACAAGATCTGTAAGACAGTACGAATACGAAAATTTCGTACTGCTTTACGACGCATACAGGACTCTGAAAGGAAATTCATTTATCGAAAAGATCTATTCAGAGGTCAAAACCTGGAAAATTGAAAGCTAAAGGAGTAAAAATAATGAAAGTAACAGCATCAACAGTTGCAAGAACTATCGTTCTTACCATAGCACTTGCCAACCAGATACTTACCGCCTCCGGTATCAACCCCCTGCCCTTTGCGGAGGAGACTGTATATGAGCTTCTCACCGCACTATTTACCCTGGGGGCGGCAGCAGTAGCCTGGTGGAAGAACAACAGCTTTACCGAAGAGGCTATAGAGGCCGACGAATATATGAACACACTTAAAGAAAAGAAGAAAAAGGAGGAGCTATGCCGATAAAAATAATGCTGGATGCAGGGCACTACGGTAAGTATAACTCCGGTGTAATACCGGGTTATTACGAAAGCGATATGACCTGGGTCCTGCACAAATATCTTAAAGAGGAGCTTGAGAGCTACGGCTTTGAGGTAGGAGTAACGAGAGAAGATAAGGAGAAAGATCTTGAGGTCTACGCAAGAGGACGCATGGCAGAGGGATACGATCTTTTTATCTCCCTCCACTCAAATGCGGTGGGACACGAAGCTACCAAGAGAGTGGTAGCGATCTACCCTGTCTCCGGCCGCGGTAAGGATATCGCTGAGAAGCTGGGAAATGCAGTCCTTGAGACTATGGCACTCTCAGATGACAGATACAACTATCTCGAGCTTTATAAAAAGCCTTACAGCTCAGTACGTCCCGATACCGACTGGTACGGTGTTATCAGAGGAGCGGTATCGGCAGGCTCTGTGGGCATCATACTTGAGCACAGCTTTCACACCAACAGAGAGGCCTGCAGATTTCTCATGAATAATGACAATCTCAGACTTCTTGCGTCAGCGGAAGCAAAGGTGCTGGCAGACCATTACGGATACAGCAAGGAGGCGGAAAAGGAAGAACCTCTACCCCCGAAAAGCGAGGTACTGGCGGTGGGAGATATCGTTACCGTCAGACCCGGGGCAGTATGGGAGACCGGAGCACCGGTCCCCTCCTTTGTTTACGCAGACAGATGGCGCATCAAGTCAATAAAGGGAAACAGAGCGGTCATTGATGAGAATGAAAGCGGACGTAACTCCATCAACTCCGCTATCGACCCTCTGTATCTTACCCTGTGGAAAAAAGGAGAGGCCGGTGACAAAAAAGAACCGGTACCGACAGTGGGAGACAGAGTGACCCTATCCTCCGATGCGGTAGTATACAGAACCGGCAGAAGATTTGCCGATTTCGTATACCGTGTCCCCCTGTACCTCCGCTCTCTGTCAGATGACGGCAGAGCAGTGATCTCCACTCTGGAAAGAGGTGCTGTCACCGGTGCCGTCGATGTAAAATATCTGAGATCCCTGTAAGGGGAAAAGGGGGGTGTCGCGTTAAGCGATCACACCCCCCCACGAAAATCTCTCCGAAAGGAGAAATTTTCGTAAATTACGAAGTAATTTGATGCGGACGTTTGATGTTTTGGGCATTTCAATGCCCAAAATGGCGGTTTTCAGACCGCCAAATCAAACTCTCTTTTTCTTATAATTTGACAAAGGAAGCGGCTGATGCTATAATATAGAAAGATAAAAAGAGAAAGGACAGATATATAAGATGGTAGATCTTCTGTCGCTTCAAAAATCCTTTATACTCGCTCACGCAGGAGAGGGCGACATTGTTGCCGACTTTACTATGGGTAACGGACACGACACCGAGTTTCTCTCTCAGACGGTAGGTGAAAGGGGTCACGTATATGCCTTTGACATTCAGGCATCTGCCGTGGAGTCCACCCGCAGCAGGCTGGAGAGCTCCTGCCCAGATAACTACACCCTGATCCACGCATCACATCACCTTGCCGCCGATTATATAAAAGAGCCTATAAAGGCAGGAATGTTTAATCTTGGCTGGCTCCCCGGAGGGGATAAATCAATAACCACTCTCAGAAGTACTACCCTGCCCGCCATCGAGACCGCGATTTCTCTGCTTGCTCCCGACGGTATCCTGCTGGTAGCCATATATCCCGGTCACGAGGAAGGGGACGCAGAGGGACGTGAGGTTGGAGAATATCTTGCCTCGCTTTCAAAATACAAGGTGTGTGCTTCCTGCTTCAGAATAATAAATTCACCTACCTCGCCGTATTTTTATATAATAGAGACCAAGGCTAAAAAATAAAGCCAAGGGAGGAGAGCAAATGAACGATCAGGGCAACCGTAACCCGAGACCCGCAAACAGACAAGCCGGGCAGAGACCGCCCGAGAGACGTCCAGCCCCTACGGCACCGAGACCCGGGGGAAATATGCAAAGACCGCAGAACCGTGGGCAGAGACCCTCAGCCGGCGGAATGAGACCCATGAGCGGAGTATACGATCCCGCACTGGTTGAAGCTGAGCGTCGTAGACGCAGAGAACAGCAGTACCGCGAAAATATGAGAAGAAAAGAAGAGCGCGTCGCTGTTATTGCTAAAGTAGCCATTACTCTCGTGATGTATCTGCTTCTCACTGTGCTGTTCGTTATATTTTTTGTGATCAAGCTGGCAAACACCAATTCTCTCGATACATCTGATTACCGTTATCACTACGGAAGCTCACTTGAGAGGGTTCCGTACACCTCGGCTATAGGGGATAACGGAGAACCTATGGTGAATTTTACCCGTATTGCGGTAATGTGCTCTATGACCGCAACCGGCGACAATAGCGAGATGCGGTACATAACTATTGACGATGAGACGGAAAACGTCAGATTCGTGGTGGGTACAAGCACCGTATATATGAACGGTATGCGTGAGATGATGACGGGAGACAGCCGCAGGATCGGCGGAGACCTGTGGGTTCCCCTGTCCTTTGTAAATGAGTTTATGACCGGAATTACCGCCGATTACAATGAGAAAAAGAATGAGATCACCGTTTTGCGCACAGAGGCGGCAGGCAGTACCGAGGAGAGTCCCCTTTACGAGTCTGTAGGTTACCGCATCAAAAACTATTCGGAGATCGAGGTCATCTCAGAGGAAAGTGCCATTAACGCTGAAAACAGCGGCAACGGCACTTCAAGCGACGGAAAGCCGGATTTCAAGACAGACCTTTCCGCCTACGAAAAGTATATGAATCCTACGGGTAACGATTTTCTTACCCTTGTAAACTACAACAACTACCTTTCCGCTGATTTTATTCCGGAGAACCTCATCGACGTAGTAAACACCCGCGCGGACAGAGCAAAGGTACAGCTCAGCGAATATGCGGCAAAGGCACTTGAGGCCCTCTTTATCGAGATGTACGCAAACGGCTACAAGGACGTGACCGTTACCAGCGCCTACCGCTCCTACGCAACCCAGAAATACTACCACAACTACTACATAGATCAGGAGCTGAAGAACAATCCCGGATGGACCTGGACTCAGGCAAAAGAGAAGGTGCTTACCTATTCTGCCGAGCCGGGCACCAGCGAGCATCAGCTGGGTCTGTGTATAGATATGCACAATCTTGCCTCTGCGGATAAGCTGTTTGCAAAGGAAGAGGCCTACACCTGGCTCAGAGAAAATGCCCATAAATTCGGCTTTATCCTCAGATTCCCCGAGGACAAGACTGATATAACCAAGATCGACTTTGAGCCCTGGCATTACCGCTACGTGGGCAGATACCACGCCACAAAGATATACGAGGCGGGTATGTGTCTTGAGGAATACGTAAAGACGGTTAAATAACAAAAATTAAAAACGGTATGAAGAAGAAACTCTTCGTACCGTTTTTCCTGTTTTATCAAAGAGAGATAACAGAACACATTGAGCCGCGGAGACCGCCGCTCTTTCTGTGGGAATAAAACAGGTCCTCACGGCAGGCGGTGCACAGCAGTGACACGTCTATATTTTCCTCTTTTATTCCCGCTCTTATAAGTATTTCTTTGTTTGCACTCTTCAGGTCAGCGTGATATTTTCCCGGCGCCCCTTCCTTTGGAATAACGAAACGCCTGGTCAGCTCCTCTCCTGCGAGAGAAGAAAATTCAGAATAAAAATCCTCTCCCACCTCGTAGCAGCAGAAGCCTATTGACGGGCCGATGGCAGCGGTGATTCTCTCCCGCTTTGCTCCGAGAGCGACCATCTTCTCTACGCACACCTCGGCAATGCCGCGGGCGGTCCCTCTCCAGCCTGCGTGTACCGCGCCCACGATCCCATCTCCTGATGAAAAGAGTATCGGGACACAGTCGGCGGTCTTTACGCAAGGGGCAATTCCCGGTCTGTCGGCAATATAACCGTCACACTCATAATCGGCTTTATAGAATATTCCTCCGCCCCTGTCCTCCTCGGTAGTATATCTCACCTCCGCCGAGTGTATCTGAGTAACTGAAACGAAATCCTCAAGGGGGATCCCCACCGCCTGAGAAAACCGGCGGAGATTCTCACGTACCGTTTCGCTGTCATCTCCCCTGTAATAGCCGAGATTGAGAGATGCAGTATGAGGGAGGGTACTGACACCCCCGACTCTGGTGGAAAAGCCGTGCTTTTCCTTTATTTTATCTGAGACGAGGAGCTTTACCCCGTCACGGTCAATGATACTGAACAATTATCATCACTCCGTATCGAAATTTTTGATAGCCTTCACCGCTGTGCCGTCCGGATATTCCCTGACCTCACCCAGGGCGAAAAAGCCCTTTTCTCCCATGAGCCGCACTCTCTTTCCCACCTCAAAGGAGCAATTTATCTTTTTAAGATATATTTCTGCACCGTTGCGGCAGAGCCGCTCGTAAAATGCGGGAAGCTTTACCGCATCAAGATCGGAAAACAGCTCTTCGGTGGGTATGAGAAGGGCTTCTCTTTCCTTTTCGTCAAGAGCCTCTATCCCCTCAAGTGTATGCGAGTCTGAGAGAGAAAATCCCCCGGCCGACACACGTCTGAGTGAGCTCATTACTCCGCCGCAGCCCAGTGTCTCGCCGATATCCGCACAGAGAGTGCGTATGTACGTTCCCTTTGAGCAGTGAACAGACAGGAAATACTCCCTTTCCGTCTTTTTCTCTGCCTCAAGGGAGAAGATATTTATCCTTCTTGCCTGTCTCTCTGCCTCTCCCCCTGCACGGGCGATATCGCAGAGTTTTTTTCCACCTATCTTAAGCGCGGAATACATAGGCGGTATCTGGTCTATCTCCCCTCTGAAGCTGTCAAGTGCAGAGAGCACCGCCGCTTCATCCGGTATCGCATCACTTTTGGTCAGTTCTTTTCCGGTGGTATCCTCCGTATCGGTGGTGATACCGAGGAGCAGACCCGCCAGATACTTTTTATCATCAGCGGAAAGATACTCCGCCGCCTTTGCCGCGCGCCCCACCAGCACCACCAAAAGTCCGGTAGCCATAGGGTCAAGGGTGCCGGTATGCCCCACCTTTTTGGTGGAGTACAACCGCCTTACCTTGTTTACCACGTCGTGGGAGGTAAAGCCGGCAGGCTTGTCTATAAGCAGAACTCCCCCCATGGGAGAGCCTTTTACTTCTTTCATTCTATTCCCTGCTTTTCAATTTCCGATATTATGACGGAGACTATCTCCGCTTCTGCCGCTTCAGGACCGGAGGCGTTCATAGTGCCCCCCGCCGCGCGGATATGACCGCCGCCGCCGTAGATGGCGGCAACCAGCGAAACGTCAAGATCGCCGTTTGACCTGAGAGATATTCTGTATTCACCGGGAGCGGATTCCTTAAGCACCGCCGCCGCGGCAACACCGTCGATACCCCTGGGAATATCCACAAGACCGCCGAGATCCCGCGGGTCTGCTCCGCACTCCTTCTGCATAGCGAGGGTAAAGGTTATTACCGCAATACTGCCCCCGCGGTACAGATTAAGGGCGGAATATGCAAGCCGTGCCGCGGCGACCTCCTCCTTTGACTTGCTGTCAAAGAGCTTTCGGTTGATCTCTGCGGCATCTATCCCCTTCTCAAGAAGCTTTGCGGCTCTTCTGTGAGTTGTGGGAGTAACGTTTGAAAACTTAAAGCAACCGCTGTCAGAGCTGATGGCGGCATATACTGCCGAGTAATATTCCCCGGGCAGCTCTCCGATAGCTCCCTCCTCTGCCAGCGCCTCACCCAGATCAAAGATGATCTCGCCTGCGGCGGCACACCCGCTGTCAATATATCCCGGTGCGTACTCCTCGCTGCGGCGGTGATGGTCGATCTTAAAGAGTATCCTGGCTTTTATCTCCCCGTATTTTCCAAGCTGCTCAAGAGAGGGCACGTCCACCGATATTACGGTATCGGTGTCAGCTACCACCCCCGTCCGGGGGGAAAGGAAGGCAAGTCGTGCGGGGATACCGTCGGGAGATACTATCACGCTGTCGGTACCCATCGCCGAAAGTATATATGAAAGAGCCACGGCCGAGCCGACGGTATCGGCATCCGCCCTTTCATGAGTGAGGATAGCCACTCTGCCGGAAAGTGCCTTTACCCTCTCCTTAAGCTCTTCAAAAGTAAAATTACTCATCTTCTTCGCTCTTTACCTTTTTTCTCTCAATGTCATTGAGAATAGTGTTGATCCTTGCACCGTGCCTGAGCGACTCGTCATACACAAAGGTAAGCTCGGGAGTTGCTCTCAGATTGATGCGGCGGGCAAGCTCACGTCTCATAAAGCCCGCGGCGCTCTGAAGTCCCTTCAGTATCTCCTTGTTTTTGGGAGAAAGCCGTCCGGTCTCCTCTGCCATATTGTCATCAGCCAGACTGGAGAAAAAGATCCTGGCGGTCTTCATGTCGGGTGCCACCTCTGCGGCGGTGACCGTAACGAAGTTATCGGTAATTCTGGGGTCCTTGATCTCTCTGAGAATGGTGCTGAGCTCTTCCTTTACAGCGTCATTTATTCTTCCGCGTCTGTGTCCTGCCATATTTTTATCCTTTCTTGCTTGACAGAAAGCCTGTCAGCGCTTATAATCTAATTATAGTATTTTTTTGAAAAGAGGTAACGTATTATGCTTAAAGGTATACCGAAAATAATTTCCCCGGAATTACTCAAGATCCTCGCCGAGATGGGCCACGGAGACGAGATAGTCTTAGCTGACGGCAACTTCCCCGGCGAGCGTGTAGGCCAGAGATGCGTCCGCGCTGACGGACACGGCACAGTTGAGCTCCTCAAGGCTATTCTTGAGCTCTTCCCCCTCGACGTGTATGCACAGCCTGTTTACGTTATGGAAAAGGTCCCCGGAGACACCGTTGAGACCCCCATCCTTGACGAGTACAGCGAGATCATCAAGCCCTATACCGATGCCACTCTTGAGGGCATCGAGCGTTTTGCCTTCTACGACAGAGCAAAAGAGGCTTATGCCGTTATTATGAGCGGCGAGAGCGCGCTTTACGCAAATATCATTCTGAAAAAGGGCGTAGTTACCGAGTAAGGTATACGTAGTTATAATAGCATATACCGCGGCTTTTGTCAATCGAGAAAGGCCATGACTGTGAAAGGAAACAAATCTATGAAAATAACATTTATGGGTGCGGGAAGTACCGTTTTTGCCCGTAACGTTATCGGAGACTGTATGTGCTGTGAGGCTCTCCGCGACAGCGTCTTTGCGCTTTATGATATTGATGCGGAGCGTCTTGAGGAGAGCCGTGTTATCCTTGAAGCGACCCGTTCCTCTCTCGGAGGATTCGGCCGTATCGAGTGTTACCACGGCGTTGAAAACCGTAAGGATGCTCTCCGCGGTGCGGACTTTGTTGTCAATGCTATCCAGGTGGGACTTTACGATCCCTGTACCATAATCGACTTTGAGGTTCCGAAAAAGTACGGTCTTCGTCAGACTATCGCCGATACCCTGGGCATCGGCGGTATCATGCGCGCCCTTCGTACTATTCCCGTTCTTGAGGACTTCGCCCGCGATATGGAAGAGGTCTGTCCCGACGCACTCTTTCTCAATTACACGAACCCCATGGCCATGCTCTCCGGCTTTATGCAGAGATATACCGGTGTAAATACCGTAGGTCTTTGCCACAGCGTACAGACCTGCTCATGGCAGCTTCTCGGCGAGCTTGGTATGGACGATAAGCTTGAGGGACGCCGCGAGAAGATCGCAGGTATCAACCACATGGCCTGGCTGCTTGAGATCACCGATAAGGACGGAAACGACCTTTATCCCGAGATCAAGAAAAGAATTGCCGCCAAAATGGAGGATCCCTCCTTCGGAGACAAGGTGCGCCTCGACTACATAAGACGTTTCGGCTACTACTGCACAGAATCAAGCGAGCACAATGCAGAATACAATATGTTCTACATTAAGGACAAGTATCCCGAGCTTATAGAAAAATACAGCATTCCCCTTGACGAATATCCCCGCCGCTGTATCAATCAGATAGAAAAGTGGAAGGCGGACTATAAAAAAATGCTGGAGACCGGAGTCAAGGAACACAAGAGGTCCCACGAGTACGCATCAAGGATCATGGAGTCAGTCGTTACCGGTAATCCATACCAGATCGGCGGAAACGTGCTCAATACCGGACACCTTATAACTAACCTCCCTGAAGAGGCCTGTGTTGAGGTTCCCTGTCTTATTAACGGTGCCGGTGTATTCCCCTGCCGTGTAGGTGCTCTTCCCGTTCAGTGTGCCGCTATGAATATGACCAATATCAACGTACAGCTTCTTACCATTGAAGCGGCGGTCACAAGAAAGAAGGAACACATCTATCAGGCAGCGATGCTTGATCCCCATACCGGAAGCGAGCTGGATATAGACACCATTGTAAAGATGGTAGACGATCTCATTGAGGCACACGGCGATTATCTTCCAAAGTACAACTGATAGCAAAGTACTGCCGAATACGGTTTCCCCACGTATCTTTCCATAAAAAAGGTGACCAAAACTTTCTGCAGTAAAATCAATCGAGCTATAGTAGCTCTCAAAAGAAAGGAAACAAATCTATGAAATTAACATTTATGGGCGCGGGCAGTACCATATTTGCCCGCAGAGTTATCGGCGACTGCATGGGCAGCGAAGTTCTCCGCGACTGCGTGTTCGCCCTTTACGATATCGACGCACAGCGTCTCGAGGAGAGCCGTGTTATTCTTGAAGCTACACGTAAGTCCTTCGGCGACTACGGAAAGATAGAGTGCTACCACGGTGTTGAAAACCGAAAGGAGGCTCTCCGTGGCGCAAACTTTGTTGTCAATGCCATTCAGGTCGGTCTTTACGACCCCTGTACCATAATAGACTTTGAGGTTCCGAAAAAGTACGGTCTCCGTCAGACCATCGGCGACACCGTCGGTATCGGCGGTATTATGCGTGCGCTCCGCACCATTCCCGTACTTGAGGACTTTGCCCGTGATATGGAAGAGGTCTGTCCCGATGCAGTATTCTTCAATTTCACCAATCCTATGTCAATGCTCACCGGCTATATGCTGAGATATACCGGGGTAAACACCATCGGTCTCTGCCACAGCGTTCAGGGCTGCTCCGGAAAGCTGCTCAGTACTCTCGGCTTGTACGAGGAGTACGGCCACGGCAGACGCGAGCTTATTGCGGGTATTAACCACATGAGCTGGCTTCTTGAGATAAAGGACAGAAACGGTAACGACCTTTATCCCGAAATCAAGCGGAGAGTAGATGCCGCAATTGCCGATCCCGAGTGCAAGGATAAGGTACGCCTTGACTATATCAGACGCTTTGGCTACTATGTAACCGAATCAAGCGAGCATAATGCCGAGTATAATATGTTCTACATAAAGAGCAAGTACCCCGAGCTTATCGACAAATATAATATTCCTCTTGACCTGTATCCTCAGCGCTGTATCAACCAGATAAACAGCTGGAAGGAGGAGTATCAGCGTCTTCTCACTGAGGGAATCAGAGAGCACATAGGCTCAGGCGAGTATGCCGCCGACATTATGGAAGCCCTGATAACCGGTTCTCTCTGCCAGGTAGGCGGAAACGTGCTCAATAAGGGTCACCTTATCACCAATCTGCCGGAGGAAGCCTGCGTTGAGGTTCCCTGTCTCATTAACAACAGAGGTATAAACCCCTGTCACGTAGGTGCCCTTCCCGTTCAGTGTGCCGCTATGAACATGACCAACATCAACGTTCATCTTCTCACCATCGAGGCGGCGGTAACAAAGAAGAGAGAGCATATATACCAGGCGGCTATGCTCGATCCACATACCGGAAGCGAGCTGGATATCGACACCATCGTAAAGATGGTAGACGAGCTGATCGACGCTCACGGCGACTATCTGCCGAAGTATCACTAAATAAGCGATAAAAAGCGGTCGGAATTTCCGACCGCTTTTTTGATTATCTTTATTTTACCGGAATCAGTCAAAAACGATTTCCTTACCGGTTCTGGCAGACTCGTAAATACCCTCAAGTATCTGGCTGACAACGTAAGCCTGCTCCGGCTTGACCACAAGCTCGCCTTCTCCGCGGAGGTAGTCGTACCAGACCTGCTGCTCACGGATTCCGAAGCCTTCCCAGCCTCTGCCGTCGTAATAGGGAGCGCCGCGCTCGGTCTTGTCGTTGATAATATCAACGTACATCTGACCGTCACGAACGCCGTTTATACGAACGCCGTCGTCGGTGCAGTCAGCACCTGCAAGAGTACCGCAGAGGAAGGTTCTACCCTCGTCAACGGTATCGAGAGTATTAAGAGCCCAAGAGGTTTCAAGGGTGATGAGGGTACCGTCCTCCATTATACACATACCGAAGGCGGAATCCTCAACGGTGAATTTCTCGGGATCCCACTCGCCCCAGCCGTTGCCCTGATATTCGGCGGGCATCTTGCCGAGCATGTGGAAGGTGGTGCCGAAGCAACGCTTCGGCTTGTAGTTGTTAAGTATCCAGAGAGTACCGTCAAGCGAGTGAGTACAAATATCGATGAGAGGACCGCCGCCCTGCTCATACTCATTCATAAACACGCCCCAGGTGGGAACGCCGCGGCGGCGAAGTGCCTGAGCCTTTGCGTAATAGATCCTGCCGAAGGTACCTGCTTCAGCCTCAGCCTTGAGGATCTGCATCTCGGGACTCTGGCGGTTCTGATAAGCAACGGTGAGAGCCTTGCCGGTGCGCTTCGACGCATCGATCATAGCCTTAGCCTCTGCCGCGTTGATAGCCATAGGCTTTTCGACCATTACGTTCTTGCCCGCCTCAAGTGCATCGATAGTAATGAAGCTGTGAGAGCGGTTGGGAGTGCAGACCTGTACGTCGTCAATGGTCTCGTCCTTAAGAAGGTCCTTGTAATCCTGATATACTTTAGCACCGGTAAGACCGAACGATTCCTTGGTCTGTTCAGCTCTTTCCGGAATAATGTCGCAGAGAGCAACTATCTCTACTCCCTCTACCCCCAAAATACCGGGAATGTGCTTTCCGTTTGCGATTCCACCGCAACCGATTATGCCGACGCGGATAACTTCACCTTTTCCGTATCCCATATTGTATACCTCTTTGTTTACTTTGCCGATCAGTCGAATACGACTTCCTTACCGGTTCTGTCAGACTCGTAGATACCCTCAAGGATCTGGCTGACAACGTAAGCCTGCTCGGGCTTAACGAAGAGCTCACCTTCACCGCGAAGGTAGTTGTACCATACTCTCTGTTCACGGATCTTGATATCCTCGTCGCCGACACCGTCAAAGTAAGCGGCACCGCGGCTGGGCTTACAGGTAATGGTCTCAACGAAGGGACGGCCGTCGCGAACGCCGTTGATGCGAAGATCGGAATCAACGCAATCAGCACCTGCAAGGGTACCGAAGATAGCGGTTCTTCCTTCGGGAACGTTGTGAGTGGTGTTAAGAGCCCAGGAGGTCTCAAGACGGATAAGAGTACCGTCCTCCATCAAACACATACCGAAAGCGGAATCCTCAACGGTGAACTGCTCGGGATCCCAACCGCCCCAGCTGTTACCCTGAAGCTCGGAGGGAAGCTGGCTGAGCTTGTGGAAGGTCTTACCGAAGCAAACCTTGGGCTTGTAGTTATCGATAACCCAAAGAGTACCGTCAAGAGAGTGAGTACAGATATCGATGAGGGGACCGCCGCCCTGCTCATACTCGTTCATAAATACGCCCCAGGTGGGAACGCCGCGGCGACGGATAGCAGTTGCCTGTGCATAGTAGATATCGCCGAAGGTGCCTGCAGCTACTTCGTCACGAAGGTAGCGCATCTCGGGCTTCTGGCGGTTCTGATAAGCAACGGTGAGAGCCTTGCCGGTACGCTTAGCAGCGTCAAGCATCTTCTTAGCCTCTACAGCATTGATAGCCATGGGCTTCTCAACCATTACGTTCTTGCCTGCCTCAAGAGAGTCGATAGTGATGAAGCTGTGAGAACGGTTGGGGGTACAGATCTGTACGTCGTCAATAGACTCGTCCTTAAGAAGCTCCTTATAGTCCTGATAGATCTTGGCATTAGTAAGACCATGTCTCTCCTTGGTCTTCTCTGCCTTTTCAACAATTATATCGCAAAGAGCGACTATTTCAACGCCCTCGATTGCCTGAATACCGGGGATGTGCTTGCCGTTTGCAATTCCTCCGCAACCAATAATACCAACGCGGATGGTTTCACCTTTTCCGTATCCCATTTGTTTATTTCCTCCGTAAATCGTAAATTAAGTTAGGTTCAGTCTTCAAAAATGTATGCGCGGCCGGTCTTAGCAGACTCATAGATACCCTCGAGTATCTGAGTTACAACGTAAGCCTGCTCGGGCTTAACGAAAAGCTCGCCTTCGCCGCGAAGGTAGTTGTACCAAACTCTCTGCTCACGGGAGGTAGGACCTTCGTCGCCAACACCGTCGTAGAAGTCAGCACCCTTCTTAGCCTTGCAGTCTACCTTCTTCTCATACTGACGGCCGTTGCGGACGCCGTTGATGGTAAGGCCGCCTACAAAGTCAGCACCTGCAAGAGTTCCGCAGATGGTGGTGGTAGATTCACGGTCGTCAAGAGCGTTGATAGCCCAAGCGGACTCAAGGCTGATAACCGCACCGTTCTCCATTACGCAGAGACCGAAAGCGGAATCCTCAACGGTGAACTTCTCGGGATCCCAGTTGCCCCAGCCGTTACCCTGATACTCGGTGGGAAGCTTACCAAGCTTGTGGAAGGTGGTTCCGAAACAAGCCTTGGGCTTGTAGTTGTCGATGATCCAAAGAGTAAGGTCAAGGGAGTGAGTACATATATCGATAAGGGGACCGCCGCCCTGCTCGTACTCGTTCATGAATACGCCCCAGGTAGGTACACCGCGGCGGCGGAGTGCGGTTGCCTT
This sequence comes from Clostridia bacterium, assembly GCA_017408535.1. GTDB lineage: Bacteria > Bacillota > Clostridia > Oscillospirales > CAG-272 > RGIG2161. Next base: position 1,194 of record JAFQUL010000128.1, on the reverse strand, counting down.
AGCGTAGTAAATATCGCCGAAGGTACCGTTCTTAACTTCATTGTAAAGGTAACGCATATCAGCACGCTGACGGTTCTGATAAGCAACTGTGAGAGCCTTGCCGGTACGCTTTGCAGCGTCAAGCATAAGCTTAGCCTCAGCAGAGTTGATAGCCATGGGCTTCTCAACCATTACGTTCTTACCTGCCTCAAGAGCATCAACGGTAATGAAGCTGTGAGAGCGGTTAGGAGTGCAGACCTGAACGTCGTCGATGGTCTCGTCCTTAAGGAGCTCCTTGTAGTCAGTGTAGATCTTGGCATTTACAAGACCATGCTTTTCCTTGGTCTCTTCAGCTCTTTCGGGGATGATGTCGCAGAGTGCTACGATCTCAACGCCCTCGATCTCTTTAATACCCGGAATGTGCTTACCGTTTGCAATTCCGCCGCAACCGATAATACCAACGCGGATAGTTTCGCCTTTTCCGTATCCCATTTGTTTTTTCCTCCGTTTCAAATGAAAAAAATTTTCCTGGTAATATATTATCATTATGTAAGAAATTTTTCAACAGTTCAACCACAAAAAACTAATTTTTCTGCTGGGATAAAGCAATTTTTGTTAATTTTGCACAAATAGCAAATATCAGATTTCAGCACTGTTCCCTCTCCTCTACGGTCGCTTTTCTGTAACGGTTGGGTGAACAGCCCTTCATACGCCTGAAGGTCTGTATGTAATAGCTGGTGGAAGAAAAGCCCACCGAAAGAGCAATATCGGTTATGCTGTCGTCAGTGGATACCAAAGCGGGGACAGATCTGTTTATCCTGACGCGGTTTAGGTAATCGCTGAAGCTCATACCCATCGACTCCTTAAACATTCTGGAGAAATAGCTGTAGCTGACTCCGCAGGCTTTGGCGGCCAAAGACATTGTGGCCTCCGGATATTTTTCGTCTATGTACTTTTTTGCCTTTTTTGCAAAGCTCCGTACCCCCGACGGTGAGGTATTGCCCGTCAGTTCCCTCTCGGCATATCTGTATCTGAGCATCCCGGCAAAAAGACGGGTCACCTCTCCTCTGACCGCCAGCCGGTAGCCGAAGCTTTTGTCGGTGTACTCGGCCTTGATCCTATCGAACACTCCTTTTATCATGGGAGCAGAGGGAAGATCGGGGGTAAACACACGTCTGCCGGCCCCCCCTGGGGTCACCAGATCAACGGGGATGC
>JAFQUL010000127.1 GCA_017408535.1 Clostridia bacterium | reverse complement strand
TGCAAAATCCGCATATTCGAGGCTGACGATATCGGATGATGAGTCGGAAACGATTCTTATGCTGTTCATATATTTTGCTCCTGTACGTCGGGTAAAAACATTGATATTGCTTCCCGTGTTGTATTTCGATATTGTTGATAATTCAACATTTGCTATTATACCATAATTTACCCGCCCGGTCAACCGACCGGAGGAAAGAATAAGAGAACAGTTTGTAAACTTTTTTTCAATAAAATGGCCGAAGAATGAAAATATTTTCCGCAGATTGTACCACCTCTCCCGGAATGAGAGGCTTTACCGGTAGGCTCTACGTGATAATTTCAATCTCTATCCACAGCCTCATGAGGGCTTATGCTCTGCTGTGTTTTTTGTTTAAGAGGATATTATCATTCGCCGCGAGCGATTATAATATTCTCTAAGTGCTCCGGCTCCGTTTTTGCAAACAGGGTAGTACCGTCCTTCTTTGAAACAAAGAAGAAATACTCTGTGGAAGCGGGATACAGAGCACAGGTGATGGCATTGTATCCGGGATTTGCAATAGCTCCGGGAGGAAGACCTGAATAGAGATAGGTATTATATACGCTGTCGTAATCGGTGTCGCTTCCGGTCAGCTCCTCGGGACGGGTACCTGAATCGCACTGCATTGCATAGGCGATGGTAGCGTCACTCTGAAGCTTGGGATAAGTGTTTCTGTCGTTCAGTCTGTTATGGAATACAGAGGAGATCTTCTCGAATTCCACAACGAATTTACCCTCTTTTTCTATTATGGAAGCAAGGGTAATGATCTCCTCGATAGACATATCCAGTTCTTCTGCTCTCAGCTTAAGATCCTCTGTGAATATCTGCTCAAAGCGGTCAAGGAACTTGATGATGGCGTTTACCTCATCCTGGTAGATGTATATGCCGTCTCCTTCCTCGATGCCTCTTGCCTTGTAGAAATCGTAAGTATCCGGGAAGAGGAAGCCTTCAAGACGGTAATATTTATCATCCGTCATGGTCACTTCCTCAAGGAAGCCGTATTCGTATGCGGAAAAGTCGTAGTTGTTGATGACCTCACGGAAGCCGTCGGCACAGCCTACACCGTTTTCCACCAGAAGGGCAATCATCTCGTCAATAGTAGAGCCCTCGGGGAAGGAAACTCTGACCGTCTCTCTCTTGGTCGACTTTTTGAAGGTGGCGAACAGCTCGTCGTAGCTGCTGTTTGCGTTTATTACGTATTCACCCGCCACGAATTCAACGTCCTTTGCGTTTCTGCCGCAGTAGATCTTGAATATAAAGGGATATTTGATCGCTCCCTCCTCGTGGAGAATGTCTGCCAGCTCGCTTGTGGTCATCAGCTCTGGGATGGTCACCCTGATCTCCTCGTCTGCCTTTACAAAGGCAAAGGCATCGTTGGCGATTATGATCCCCGCATAGCTGATAAAGATCGAGAAGGTAAGAACTGCCACGATGTATATCAGCGCCTTGACGGCACTTTTCGTTCCGCTTGCCGCCTTCTTTTTTCTCTTGCCCCCGGCAGAGAGGTTTACTACCTTGGTGGGCTTTATCTCACTTGAGTCGGTAATGACGTCGTGTATGGCGGTCTTATCGGGTGCGGGAGAGTATATATCGTGTGAGCGCCGGATTTGGGGAGCCGCAGATTTCTGCTGCACAGGT
>JAFQUL010000126.1 GCA_017408535.1 Clostridia bacterium | reverse complement strand
ATCGGAACCTGTACTGACAAGATAGTCATCATTCCCGAGGAATACAACGGTATCCCGGTAAGGGCTATCGGTGCCAGAGCATTCAAAAACAATGTAAATATCACCGGCGTAGTATTCAACAGCAGAATATTCCGTGTTGAGGCTGAAGCATTCTTAGGCTGTAAGAGTCTTGTTTCAGTTACCGTAACCGATCCCGCAGGTTGGGTATCTACCGACAACTCGGGAGAGAAGGCTAAGGTAGTCAGCATTTCCGTCCCGGATATGGCTGATCCAGAGAAGGCAGCAACTGCTTTTGTAACTACTTACAGTGCTACCGTTCTTGACAGAACCACACTTGGTCTTGATTACACTCTCGGTGATGACGGTAAGTATTACGTTGTTACCGGTATAGGCAGTGCAAATGATGTTTCTGTAGTCATTCCCGAGATGTACGATGATCTTCCTGTTAGAGAGATCGCACCCCACGCATTCTCATATTATGCAATAGGCGATATTTATCTTCCCGACAGCATTGAAAAGATCGGTACAGGAGCTTTTGCAAATACCGGTATACGCGATCTGTTTATCCCCGTAAGTGTGACCTATATTGGCGACAGCGCCTTTGAGTCCTGCGATTCACTTAAGAGAATAGTTCTTTCTGACGGTGTTGTTACCATTGGCGACTGTGCATTCGGCTGGTGTAGCTCTGTAGAGCGCATTACTATTCCTGCAAGTGTTAAGATCATCGGTGCAGGTGCATTCAACGGCTGTTCTGCTCTTGATAACGCAACCTTTAAGACTTCCACCGGCTGGATATATATTTCTGATATTGACAGCGATGATGCGGCAGTAATTTCTGCATCTAAGCTTGGTGTCGGTGCTGATGCGGCTGATTACCTTGTAAACAAGTTTACTCAGAAGCTCTGGATATGCAAGGGCAATGACGATAACTCTACCGGAAGCAAGGGTCTTGCATATACTCTCAGCGCAGATGGTTCAGGTGTTCTGGTTTCTGTTGGTACCGCTACCGACAAGAAGATAGTAATTCCTTCAACCTATAACGGACTTACCGTTGTCGGAATAGATACCTACGGCTTCAGCGGATGCTCCTTCATCGAGAGTGTTACTATTCCCAACACAGTAACCGAGATCGGTATGCTTGCATTCAACGGATGTGATTCCCTCAAGACTATTGATATACCCGACAGCGTGACCTATATCGGCAGCGGTGCATTCTACTACTGCAGTTCTCTTGAGAGCATTGAGATCCCCGCAGGCATTGATATCATTGACGATGCAATGTTCTTCGGATGCACATCTCTTACTACTGTTGATATCCCCGGCAGTGTTGTTTACATAGGCAACGGTGCGTTCTATGACTGTGTCAAGCTTGCAAGTGTTTCACTTCCCGCTAACGTTAAGTATATCGGCGATGCAGCATTCTACGGATGTTCTTCCATCAAGACCATCGTTATTCCTTCCGCAGTAACTGAGATAGGACAGAATGCGTTTAGCGGCTGTAGCTCCCTTGTCTCTGTAAGTATTCCTTCCAAGGTGAAGGTAATTTCGGACGGTATGTTTGCTGACTGTGCCGCACTTAAGGCTGTTACTATTCCTGCCGGCGTAACCGAGATCGGTAAGTACGTATTCGAAAACTGCGTAGCTCTTACCGCCGTTCAGATTCCTGCAGGTGTAACTGTGATCTCTGACGGTCTCTTCTCCGGCTGTTCCGCACTTACTTCTGTAAACATTCCTGAGAACGTTACTTATATCGGAGAATTTGCATTTGCAAACTGTAAGGTGCTTCCTTCTGTAGACGTTCCTTCAAACGTAACGTTTATCGGTGCTTGTGCATTTGCAAACTGTTCTAAGTTCACCGCAATCGCTATTCCTTCCGGTGTTACCACTATAGAGGCAGGTACCTTCCTTGGATGCAGCGAGCTTCTCGCTGTCAATATTCCTGCAGAAGTAACCTCTATAGGTAACGGTGCATTCAGCGGATGCAGCAAGCTTGTTGTATTCTATATTCCCGAGAAGGTAACTCACATCGGTAGATATGCATTTGACGGCTGTTCCTCTCTTGCAGGTATCACCTTCGCAAAGACCGAGGGTTGGTGGTATGCTGATACAGATACTGCAACCAGCGGTACCGCAGTTGCTTCGACAGACATTGCAAATTCCTCAACAGTAGCAGAATATCTTACCGATACCTACAAAGATATGTTCTTTAACCGCACTTAACTGAAATAAAAAGAGCTGATACGGAAATCCGTATCAGCTCTTTTTTATATTGTTGCTATCTCTTTTTGCCGATTACCGCACCGGCGGTGGCAAGCACTGCGGGAATCAGAAGAGTCACGAGCGAAATATCGCTTGTCTGGGGAGCATCGGTTTCAGGCTGCTCTGTTGTATCATCTACTTTTGCGTCAACGGTGATCCTGCCGCTGCCGCCGATCTCTGCGTAATTAATACCGAAGCCCTTGTATTTGGCCGATATAGGTGAGTTGTCGGCTCTGACTATTCCGCCGTCAAAGGCCTTTATGTAGTTTGCAAGGACCATATAGTCCTCCATTACGTAGTCAAGAACGTTGACAGCCCCGTCAAACATACCGAAGCCGTCGCCCAGGTCTCTGAGCGTGTAATTGTATCCTGCAAGATTGTATTCGGCATCGGGATCGAGTGCATCCCAGGAGTCGGTGGATTTGTTGTATACCGTGACGTCATAAACACGGTAACTGCCGGTGGGTGCTGATATCCATACGCTTTTTTCGTCAGATACAACTGTGCTCGGGATGTTTGTATTTATCTTGTATCTTAGTCCCGATACCTGAAGGAAGCCGCCGCAGTCGGCATCTCCAACCATTCTTGCGCCCCATTCAAGAGCATCAAGGATCTGCTGTCCCGTAACTGTCTGAAGGCACGCAACGTTGCCGAAGGTGTGTATATCCTTACAGGTCTTGTAGTTCAGCGCTCCGTATACCGACTTGTTACGTACACCGCCGCCGTTCATTATCGCTACATCAACGTCCATGTCCATGCTGTCAAAGAGATAGTAGAGCGCATCAGCACAGAAGGAGCCGGTGTTGGTCTCACTGCTTCTCACAAGCCTCTTTCCGTCAGAGGTATAATTATCAAATATAACCTCAGTTGCACCTATTTCTTCTCCCAGCTTTTCGTCTATTTCCGTCATCCAGCTGTCCTTGATAGCTTTGACTGCTTCAGAGGATACCAGCTCACTGCCGCTGTATAGCTCGGACATGAGCTTGTATCCTACAGTCTCTCCTTCGTCTGAGAGGATCTCCTCTGTTTCAATAAAGTCAGTGGTTATTTCTCCGCTCTCCGCGTTCACTACCATCATACCGATACGGTCAAAATACTGTCCTGTTTGAGTGAGAACTACGCTGTCGCCGTTTTTATCCTTAATAACGTCGCCTTTTACGGTGCTGTGTGAATGTCCGTCAATAAATGCATCAAGGCCGCTGACCTTGCTTATGACGTTACTGCTTGTGGAGGGAAGAGAAGACGGGTCTATTCCGAGATGTCCCAGTGCGATAACGGTATCTGCGCCTGCCGCACGGGAATCGTCTATAGCTGTCTGAAGATCGGAAATGAGAGTGGAATCCTCCTCAGCTGAAGAGATACCGTATATGTAGTTGCCGTTCTCATCCTGGAAATACGCAGGAGTAGTCTTGGTAAAGGAATCCGGAGTTGTTATACCGATAATTGCTATCTTTCGCTCTCCGCATTCAAAAACTGAAAAAGCATTGAGAACGTTATCTTTGCGTACACCCTCCGTCTCCCGGTAGAAGTTACAGGAAAGGTAAGGATATTCAGCCATATCAATAACCTTCATGCAGCCGTCCATACCGTAGTCAAACTCGTGATTGCCCAGCGTTGCCGCATCATAGCCTGCGGCGTTCATCAGCTTTATTATATTCTCGCCCTTGTCCATTGAGCCATAGGCAGTACCCTGAATATGGTCGCCTGCATCAAGCAGAAGCACCTCTCTGTAGTTCTTTTCAAGCTCAGCCTTGATCGCCGCGATCACGTCATAGCTCAGCGGTCCGTCAATGTAAGTGTGTACGTCGTTGGTGTACAGTATTACTGTGTCCTCTGACTTGCCGGATCCTGCCGATACCGGTATCATTATAGCGAGAAGAAGAGTAAATGCGAGTAGGAAAGACAGTGTTTTTTTCATAGGTTTTTCTCCTGTGTTTTGATTATGCTGTAATTCTATCACAAATGAATTGTAACATCAATAATTTGGGAAAAAATTTTCTTTGCTTGCACTTGTAAACCACAGTGCCTTATGATAGAATAGGGCAAAATACGGTGTTTTTACGTTTGAGATAAAACCATAAAATAAAGGAGACAAAAGCTATGACAAAACGCAGACCGATTGATTATAATGATGCCGAGTGGTTTTCAGACGGAATAAATATGATCGACTGTGATAACGGATTTGCTCTTAACATTATGTCAGACGATATGTCATCAAGAGAAGCGATGATCAAGGCTGTATCCGACTATATGGACTATATGTGTAACGGAACGAAGGTCACCGATATGACCTTTGCGATTTTTGGACAGTCCTCAGCCGTTGACTGTAAGACAATGGGGTGGGTCTACCGCAACAGCGAGAAGGTTATAGATAAATGGCTCTCCCCGGATAATCCCTATCCGCCCGAGAAGGTAAAGCGCTATGTTAACTATACTAAGGTATATCACGCTCTTGAGGACTTTGATATTGACTGGGCGGAGGTAGCCGCATCTGAGTGCAGAAAAAGAGGAGTTCGCCCCTGGATGTATCTCAGAATGAACGATCTTCATGGAGTGGATATTGATTTTTCGATTTTTCACGACCCATTCTTCTTTAAGGCAAGGGAAAACGGCTGGCTTAACGGTAATCCCGTATACGGCCGTCCCAGAGGCACCAGCGGCAGTATCGAGAATCTGTATGAATTTTCTCACCCCGAGGTAAGAGAATGGATGCTTACCTACATAGAAGAAATGATGATGCGCTATGACGTTTTCGGCTTCGGCTTTGACTTTATGCGTAATATTTACTGTATAGACTATCTCCGTGCCGAGCCGGGATATCAGAAGTATATGACAGAATTTATGCGTAGGGTAAAGGAGATCAGAGACAGAGCAGAGAAAAAGCACGGTCACAGCATCAAGATAATGTCCAGACTTTCCCACACGGTGGAGGACAATTTCATCTACGGCTTTGACGTTAAGCAATGGATCGAAGAGGGTCTTGTGGATATGCTTGTACCCGGCTGTGAGGAGGTCTGCAACAGCGGTGTTGACGTCAAAGAGTGGCGTGACGTTGTGGGTGAGGATTTTCCGCTGCTTATCGGTTATGACGATCATATAGCGAGATGGGCAGATGCAGGCGCGGAATTTATATATCAGGTCAAACCGGAGCATATCAAGGCCTTTACCGCAAAGTACTATAATCTTGGTATGAACGGTACCTATTCAAATAACTTTTATGCACCCTTCAATGTCCACTTCGTTAAAGACATTGACAGAGAAAGTGCAAACGAGGGTCTGCGTACCTTCGTCGTTACACATCAGGACATCACGCCTATCGGACGTACCCCCTATAAGCCCTTGCCTATTGACCTCTCTCTATCAGGCGGCAGTGCGGAAATAGATATAAATATCGGAACTGTAAAAGAGGGCGAATACCTGTATCTTACCGTTGGATACGATAAAGCCGGCGTCAGAGATGTCGGTGTTACTCTTTCGGGTCACGCTCCCGTAGGGGTAACTGAGGTACCTATAGTGTATGATAAAATTACCGGTCACTATTATGACGAGGATTATACTCTTCTAAAGTCGGATACTCTTCTCAGATACGCTTTTGAGGGTATAAGCGGAAGCGATGACCTTATTGCTCGCTTTTTTTTGCCGGGAGCTGACTTTAATATCGTATATATCGAGCTTTCAGCGACACCGGACAAGATAGAATGATTAAAAAAAGGAGAACACCTAATATGACAAACCGCAGACCTATAGATTACAGCGATGCAGACTGGTATAAGGGCGGCATTAATATGATCGACTGCGATCCCGGCTTTCCCAACGGGATAATGGTTAAAGATATGTCATCCCGTGAAGCGATGATCAAAAGTGTCAGCGACTATATGGACTATATGTGTAACGGTACTAAGGTTACCGATATGACCTTTGCTGTTTTTATGCAGACCTCCTTTGTTGACTGTGAGTCAATGGGATGGGTATACCGCAGAGGTGCTAAGCTGGTAGAAGAATGGATCGCCCGTAAGGATACCGATGATGAGCCATACCCATTTGAAAAACGGCAGGCCTTTGCCAAATATCCGGACCAGTATTATGCCTTCGAGCGTTTCGGCATTGATTGGGCACAGGTAGCCGTCTCTGAATGCAGAAAGAGAGGCGTTCGTCCGTGGATCTATTTCCGTATGAACGATCTTCACGCAGTAGACCAGGATGATTCTCTCTTCCACGATCCCTTTTTCTTCAAGGCACGTGAAAACGGCTGGCTTAACGGCAATACCGAATACGGCCGTCCCAGAGGCACCAGCGGCAGAATAGAAAATCTCTATGACTATTCCCACAGGGAGGTCAGAGAGTGGATGCTCACCTATATAGAAGAGATGATGATGCGTTACGACGTATTCGGATTCGGTCTCGATTTTCTCCGTAATATATACAGTATAGATTATCTCCGAGCTGAGCCGGGATATCAGAAGCATATGACGGAATTTATGCGTGGAGTCAGAGATATACTGAAACGGGCAGAGATAAAGCACGGTCACAAAATAAAGCTCATGGCCCGCCTTTCCCATACTGTGGAGGATAATTTCGTTTACGGCTATGATGTTAAGCGCTGGATAGATGAAGACCTCGTTGATATGCTGGTGGCAGGCTGTGAGGAGGTCTGCAACAGCGGAGTGGATATAGACGAGTGGCGTGATGCTGTAGGCAGGGATTTCCCTCTGCTTATCGGTTATGACGATCATATAATACGCTGGGCAGATGCCGGGGCAGAATACATTTTCCAAGTTAAGCCTGAGCATATAAAGGGCTTTACCGCTATGTATTACAGCCGAGGGGTAGACGGAACGTACTTTAATAATTTTTATGCTCCGACACAGGTGCGCTTCGGTAAGGATATCGATAAAGAATCATCAAGTGAGGGTATGCGTACTCTCGTTGTTACTCACCAGGATATAGCTCCTATAGGGCGGAAGAGATACGAGCCTCTGCCATTCTCTCTCAGCGAGGGTGACGTGGATTTTGATATTAACGTAGGTCCGGTCAAGCCGGGGGAATATCTTTATCTTCTCGTAGGCTATAATTCTGCGCTTGGCAGTAAGGTATCTCTTACTCTTAAGGGACAGAAACCTCTCGAAATAAAAGAAGTACCGGTAGTGTATGACAAGGTAGCGGGACACTATTACGTGGATGACGGCTATACTCTGGTCAAGTCTGAGGCGCTTCTCAGATACTCTTTTGAGGGTATCAGCGGTGACGGGGATATGACGGTACACTTTGAAAAATCCGACGGTCAGTGCGGCGTTGTTTATATGGAGCTTACCGCAACACCGGACAGAATTGAATAACATTCAGAAAAGGAGAAGCCTAGACTTCAGGAGAAGCCTCGGCTTCTCCTTTTTGACTGAGGCACAGTTTTACCGTTGCATTCCGCAGTGATTTGTGGTAAAATAAATGTTAGATTATTATGATCTGGAGGCAAAGATTATGTTAGCTTTGGTTAAGACCGCAAAAGGAGAGGGAAATATGTCCCTTTGTGACCGTCCTATACCGACCTACGGTGATGATGAAGTACTGATAAAGGTAGCTTACGGAGGTATCTGCGGGACGGATATACATATAATACACGATCAGTTTGCTTACTATCCTCCGGTTATTCTCGGACATGAGTTTTCCGGTGAGGTAGTTGAGGTTGGCTGTAAGGTGACCGGCTTTTCTGCAGGTGACCGAGTCGTGGGTGAACCCCACAACAAGGCCTGTGGCAAGTGCTATCTCTGCCGTAACGGACATATTCAGAACTGTGCTGACAAGCGCTCTATCGGCTGGGGAATCGACGGGTGCTTCACTACCTACGTTGTAATGCCCGAGAAGCTGCTCCACAAGATTCCCGAGGGTCTTTCTCTTAAAGAGGCGGCAATGGCAGAGCCTGCCGCAATAGTTGCTCACCAGCTTCTTGAGCGTGCAGGAGTAACTCCGGGCGATAACGTGGTTATTATGGGTGTAGGACCTATCGCTCTTCTTGCGGCACAGATGGCAAGAGTAGCAGGTGCGGGAAAGATAATCCTTTGCGGCTGTACAGGCGATATTGACTACAGACTCAAGATAGCAGACAGCCTTAACTGTTATGACAGATTTATCAACGTTGAGAAAGAAGATGCGGTGTCCATCATACGTGAGGAGACAGTCATCGGCGCAGACCTTGTGGTTGAGGCATCCGGTGCCGGAAGTGCTATCCGTACTTCTATCAAGGTCCTGAAGAAAAGAGGCCTTCTCTGCGCCATCGGTATGACCGCGCGAGAGACTGTTGATATTCCCTGGAATGAGGCGATGATGAAGGTGCTTGACCTTCAGTTCAATATGAGCTCAAGCTACAATGGATGGAATATCGCACTGTCCCTTCTCGGAAGCGGTAGAGTAAAAGTAGAGCCTATGATCTCGGTACGTCCTCTCACAGAGTGGGAAAAGGCTGTAGAAGACCTTGAGGGCGGCAGAGCAATGAAGATGCTGCTTACTCCAGATAATGAGTAACAGGAGAGAAAAATGATAAGCTACGGTAAATATAAGGACAGAGATGCGGTGATTATCTCGACCGACAGCCTCAGGGCTACCTTTCTTCCCTGTGACGGAGGAAAGCTTGCCTCTCTTATCCGTGTAAGTGAAGGCAGTGAGCTTATGGTGACAAAGCCGGGAGACGAGTACAAGGTTCTTGAGTACTGCGGCAGCTACGTTAAGAGTGAGTGCAGCGGCTTTGACGATATGTTTCCTACAGTTGACCCATATACCCCGGATAAGGGTGCGGGCAAAGGAATTACCTATCCCGACCACGGCGAGACCTGCCGTATCTCCTTTGAGATAAGTGAAGCAGACGGAAAAGTTACTCTTACATCACATTCCGGGGTTTTCCCTATAAAATATTATAAGACGGTATACCCCGAGACAGACGGCAGTATTACCGCTGAATACCGATTTGTAAATGAGAGTAACGAGGAGTTTCCTTTTCTTTGGGCGGGACATATAATGCTCGCGGGCAGTGACGGGATGCGTGTACTGACACCGTTTTCGGGTGATACTCCCACCGAGGATATGTTTGCATCAAAGAATGAGAGCGGAGCACCGCTTCCAAAGGACCGTCTTATGGGATATGAGAAGGGTGTGGGAGTATCTCACAAGTTCTATTATCTCGATAAAATACCGGAGGGATATTTTGGTGTCAGCTACAGCGGCGGCGGACGGCTGATGTTCCGTTTTGACAAGGATAAGCTGCCTTACCTTGGCATTTGGTTTAACAACGGCCAGTTCCAGGACGGCTACAGCATAACTCCCGAGCCCTGCACCGTGCCATTTGATTCCCCAGGCAGAGCGGCTGACAGAGGCTTTACATCAATCATCCCCGGTAGAGGAGAATTCTCCTTTACACTTAATATCAGAATGGAAGAGTAATACAAATGGACTTTTTAAGCAGTTTTTTTGCAGTGGCTGAGAAGGTTGGCCTGCTCTTTATACTTATTGCTCTCGGTTTTCTCTGTCAGAGAATAAAGATACTTACTGAGGAAGCAAATAAATGTATCGGTGACCTGGTAATGTACTTCGTTACTCCTTGCGTCATCATAAACGCATTCAGCGCCACAGTATACGGCAGGGAAGAGCTTCTTGTTGTACTGAAGAATATTCTTATCGTAGCACTTATTGCTATAGCGATGCATATTGCTATGATACTGGTGGTCCACCTGATCTTCAGATCGAGAAATGAGGACAGACGCAGAGTTATGCGGTTTGCGGCGGTATTCTCAAACGCAGGCTTTATCGCACTGCCTCTTGCTCAGGCACTTATAGATACTCCTGCCAGCCGTGAGGGCTCTCTCTATGCGGCGGTCTATCTTGCGGTGTTCAATATCGCTCTCTGGACCTGGGGTCTTGTGGATATGAGCGGAGATAAAAAGAATATGAACTGGCGCAAGATCATCTTCAACCCCGGTATAATCGGCGTTGTTGTGGGACTTTTCGTCTTTACCTCTCCTCTTTATATGACCTTTGGAGAGACTGTCGGAATCCGTCTTCCCGGTCTTGTCCTTGATGCACTTTCCGCAGTTTCTGCTCTTAACCTTCCTCTGCCGATGCTGATAGTGGGCTTCTATCTCGGTAAAGCTGATCTTCTTGCCGCATTCCGTGACGGTATGTCCTGGCTGTGTATCGCGGTGAGACTTCTTGCCTTTCCTCTTATACTTCTCCTTGTCCTTTGGGGGATGGGAGTCAGAGGAAACGTGCTTACAGTGTCTGTTATCGGTGCCAGCGCACCTGTCGGTGCTACCGCTACCATATTTGCCGCAAAATTCGACCGTGACACCGATCTGTCTGTCCGCCTGGTATCATTGTCTACCATTCTTTCAATGATCACCATGCCTATAATAATAGGCCTTACGCAGGTAATAGCTTGATTGATCGAAGTCCGGTATAAAGGAGTGATTTTTTGAAAAGCATCAAACCCGGCAGAGGACCGTCGATGATGAGCGGCTTTGTCGGAATATTTATGATTTTTTTCGGAATCGTCTGGACTGTGATAGCTTCGCAGGCAAGCGGGATCTTTGCGTTGTTTGGGGTGTTCTGGACATGTATGGCAATCGCTATCACTGTTTATAATTTCAAGAATGCTACCGGTAAAAACCGTTATTCCGCATACGATATAACCGACTCCTCGGAGGAACCTGATCCGTTAAACCAAAAGTTCGGTTCTCCTACTGCTACAAACGATAAGAAGGATAATAAATTCTGTCCGTACTGCGGCACGGCAGTAGAGGATGATTTCGAGTTTTGTAACAATTGCGGAAAGAAACTGCCGTAATAAAAAAACGATTTGATGATCAATGTCATTAAGTAAAAAATATCCGAGTTCAGAAATGAGCTCGGATATTTTTTACATTACTCAATGAGTCTTCCGTCGGTGGTGACTGTTACTACTCTCCAGGGGATAAATTTTCCGCTGGCCATCAAGGCTCTCTTAACTGCGTTCTCTATTCCGCCGCAGCAGGGCACCTCCATGCGGACAACGGTAACGCTCTTTATATCGTTATTTGCAATGATGGCTGTGAGCTTTTCTGCGTAGTCGCCTTCGTCAAGCTTGGGACATCCTATTAAGGTGATACTGTTTCTGATAAACTCACTGTGGAAATTTCCGTATGCGTATGCCGTGCAGTCTGCCGCAACTAAAAGATTTGCTCCGTTAAAATAAGGAGCATTTACCGGTACGAGCTTTATCTGTACCGGCCACTGGGACAGCTGACTTTCGGTGGGGACGTTTATGTGGGGAGCTGCCGCTTCACGCTTTATTGCCCTCGAGGCAGTACCGGGACAGCCGCAGGGCAGAGGAGTATGCGCCTTAGCGGCTTTTACCGCCTCCTCGTCGTAGGCGGGAGCTTCTCTTTCCTCAAAGCTTATTGCATTAGCGGGGCAGGCGGGAAGACAGTCACCGAGACCGTCGCAGTAGTCTTCACGTGTAAGCTTTGCCTTGCCTTCTACCATTTCTATTGCGCCCTCGTGACAAGCCTCAACACACGCACCGCATCCGTTACATTTTTCTCTGTCGATCTTTATTATTTTACGTACCATATTTATCTCCGTTCTGCCGCTGTTTTACAGCATGATTTTTTTAGTTTCACTGTTCAGAAGTTAATTTTGAGTTTAGCCGGAACAAGTGGTTATTGACTTTACGCTTATATTATAATATAATAAAAGAAACAAGTCGGTTGTTTTTACAACAGAAAGAGGCTCTTTTTGAAAAAATATATATCTGTACTTAAAAAAACTCAGATGTTTCGCGGAGTTCACGAGGAGGAGATCGGCTCTATGCTGTCCTGTCTCGGCGCGAGACTGTTTTATTATAAAAAAGGTGAGTACGTTTTACGGGAAGGGGAGAGTATCTCCGATGTTACAGTGCTTGTAGAGGGTGAGCTTCATATCCGTAACGAGGATTATTGGGGCAATCGCAGTATCCTTGGCCGTGTCGCCCCGGGAGATGTATTTGGTGAGGCGTATCTTGCACCGGACAGCGGCGGACTGTTAAATGATGTTGTGGCGGTAGAGGACAGTGCCGTCATCTTCTTTGACGTTAAGCGCGTGCTTATGACCTGCTCCTCTGCCTGCCGTTTCCATTCTATGGTTGTACAGAACGTTTTTTGCATAGTTTCGCAAAAGAACAGAAATCTTGTTGAGAAGCTGGGGCATATGTCAAAGAGAACGACAAGGGAAAAGTTGCTGTCATATTTGTCAGAGCAGGCAAAGAAGCAGAACAGCTCATCCTTTACCGTGCCGTTTAACCGTCAGGAGCTTGCGGACTTTCTGTCTGTGGACAGAAGTGCTATGTCAAGTGAGCTGTGTAAAATGCGGGACAACGGACTTATTGAATTTGATAAAAATCATTTCAGATTACTTTGAAAAGCGAGCTGTCTCACTAACGTGATTCAGCTCTTTTTTGTGCTGTAATTTCATAGGCACGTAAAAATGTGGAGAAAAGAACATAGATTTTTTTATTTTGACTGTGATATAATTTAATTACCGATATTGCCGTAAAGGGGATGAGTATTAACGTGTTAAGATATACGTATGAACCGGAAAGACGAAAAAAGTCAGATCTGCCGGGAGAGTCCTTTATCTCTCTCAGTACCGTGTTATGTGATACCGTGATTCCGGCGGCTGTGTCATCCCGACAACTCTATACAAACGAGGTTTTTGAGGTTAATCTGGTAACTGACGGGTGCGGAATTTGCCGTGTGTTTAGTGAATCCATTCCGTGTAAAAAGGGCGATGTGTTTATCATTCCGCCAAACATTCCTCACAATTGCTTTGCCGGCGGCGAGACGGAGACTGTGAGTATATCCAGATTGCTTTTTGATACAGATGATTGGTTTTCCGGGGAGATCGCAGATATCGGCACTCCCAGGTTTTGCTACGGTGTTTTTGCCGGAAGCCCCGTAATCGCCTATGCAACTCTGAATGCAAAAACCTATGGTACTGTAATTTCTGTTTTTGACAGCATCACTCAGGAGCTTACAGATAAGCAGAAGGAGTGGAAGGATGCGGTGAGATTCAACCTGTCTCTGCTTTTTATCACTATTGCCAGATATATCGGAAAGGCGGATCAAACAGAAACCGGGTTTGTAAAAGAATGGTACTATGCCGGTTTTGCACAGCAAATAGTAATGGAGAGCTTTTCAGACGCCGGTCTTAAGCTTGAAAATCTGGCTAATATGATGTATATCAGTAAATCACATCTCAGCCGTCTGTTTCAGCAATATACAGGCGATACCTTTTCAAGTTATTTGCGTAATATCAGGCTGAATCATGCGTGTAAGCTGCTGAGAGAAACGGATATGAACCTGGAGCAGATATTGGCCTCGTGCGGCTTACACGATATTCGGGCCTTTTACAGAAACTTTCAGAATTATACAGGAACAACACCAACCCAGTACAGAAATGAAAAAAAGGTCATCAGACCCAAAGGAGAAAAGACTGTGGAAATATTAACCGAGCTTTCCGAAAACATGCAGAACGGTAAGGCTAAAGCAGTAACTGAGCTTGTTCAAAGGGCACTTGACGAGGGTTATACCCCTGAAGAAATATTAAATGATGGACTTATGGCCGGAATGAGCGTGATCGGTGAGAAATTCAAGAAAAACGATATATATATTCCTCAGGTGCTGGTCGCGGCACGTGCTATGAATATGGGAGCACAGGTTCTTAAGCCATATCTTTCATCCGATGCCGTGGTAACAAAGGGTAAGGTCTGTCTCGGAACTGTCAAGGGAGATCTTCACGATATAGGTAAGAATCTTGTTAAGATGATGCTTGAGAGCAAGGGCCTTGAGGTAGTCGATCTCGGAACTGACGTAGCGCCGGAAAGTTTTATAAATACTGCGATCGATGAGAACTGTCAGGTCATTTGCTGTTCAGCTCTGCTTACTACTACCATGTCGGTTATGGAAGACGTTGTAAAGGCGGCTGAGACGGCCGGGATCCGTAACAAGGTAAAGATCATGATCGGCGGAGCACCGGTAACCGAGGAATTCTGTAAAAAGATCGGTGCGGATGCCTATACCCCTGATGCCGCAAGTGCGGCGGAAGCGGCGCTTCTTTTTTGCAATGAAAAATAAGTATTAAGTTCAGGATTAAATATGAAAAAAAGAATTATCAGCTTGCTTAAGGAAGCCGCAGGTGCAGAAAAAAAGCGGGCATTACCCATACTTTCTTTTCCTGCGACGCAGAAGCTCGGTGTAACCATAGGTGAGCTTGTAGGAAATGCCGAGCTTCAAGCACAGGCTATGCAAACAGTGGCGAACACTACCGATACACTTGCGGCGGTCAGTCTGATGGACCTTTCCGTTGAGGCAGAGGCCTTCGGTGCGTCGGTAAGATTTGCTCCGGATGAAGTTCCTTCTGTTACAGAGCCGCTTGTCAGCGACAGTGCGGCGGCAGACGCTCTTACAGTTCCAACACTTGAGGCAGGGAGAATACCTATATGTGTTGAGGGAATACGTCTTGCGGCAGAGAAAATCACAGATAAACCGGTACTTGCGGGAATGATCGGTCCTTTTTCTCTGGCCGGAAGACTTATTGACGTAACCGAGATAATGTACCTGTGCTATGATGACCCACAGACGGTACATACGGTGCTTAAGAAGGTAACTGCTTTTCTCATAGAATATGCCGGGACATTCAGGAGAGCAGGTGCGTCCGGAATCATAATGGCAGAGCCGCTTACAGGTATAATGAGCCCGGATCTTGCAAGTGAGTTTTCCGTTCCCTATGTGAAAGAGGTTATTGACGCAGTACAGAACGAGGATTTTTCAGTTATTTATCATAACTGCGGAAACGCAGTTTGCGATATGGCAGATGAGATATTCTCACAGGGGGCGGCGGCATATCATTTCGGAGATGCTGTAGCAATAGAAAGAATGCTTGAAAAAGCACCACAGGATACTTTTTGTATGGGTAATATACCACCGGTGGAGCAGTTTGCCAACGGAACACCCGACAGCATGACTCTTGCGGTTAACGAGTTGCTTGACAGGTGCGAAAAATATCCCGGATTTGTAATATCCTCGGGGTGTGATATTCCCATTAAAGCGAAGTGGGAGAATATAGACGCATTCTTTAAGGCTGTGGGTGAATGGAGACCAAAGGATCAAAAATAAACAGGAGGAGCAGAATCTGATGACCTCTTACGAAAGAGTACTTAATACAATAGAACATAAAGAGCCTGACCGTGTACCAACCGGCGAGTGGGGGATTGATCACGATCATGTATCAAGGATAATTGGCAGGCACACATTTTGGAGAAACAGAAAAGATACCACTCTTGCACTTTGGGATAACCGCCGCGATGAAATAGTCGAGACAATGAAGGAAGACTACAAAGAGTTAATTGAGAAGCTTGACTACGATATCGTTACGGTAGAGCTGGTACCGCCAAAGGATCATTTTGTGAAAAACAAGCCGAAGCAGCTGGATGACGAGACCTGGGAGGATCAGAGCGGAAGGATATATAAATACTGTGCAGCTAATGATTCCATACAGTGCGTTACAAAAAACGATGGTCTGTTTGAGCTTAGTGACGAACAAATAGAGTCAGCAATAGAAAACGCAGGACACGATATTGATGATTCCAGATTTGAGCTGATAGATTACTTCAGAAAGTGCTTTCCCGACAAGGTGATCCTTTGCAGAAGCGTAAACATACAGGGCCCTATTTTCGCACCCTACGGTGGAGATTATGAGTCGAACCTGATGCGTGTTTTCCTTTGCGAGGAGGAGCTGGAGCGCCTTGGAGCCGCCGCTGTGGCATACAATCGCAGATTGACGGAGAAGTGCAGGGAAAAGGACGTTGATATTATGATGCACGGTGAGGACTACGGTATGAGTACCGGTTGTATTCTTGATCCCGAGAGCATAAGAAGGCTGTTTTTCCCGGTAATGACACAGGTTAATTCCGATATTAAAGCCGCAGGCATGATACCCTTTTACCATTGCTGCGGAAACATCTGGGATATTATGGATGATTACGTTGCGGCAGGATATCTTGGGTATCAGTCCATACAGGAAAGTGCCGGAATGGACAATAAAACTGTAAAAGAAAAGTACGGAGATAAGCTTGCACTCTGGACGGGTGTGCAGTGCGAAACACTTATAGAAGGAACTCAGGAGCAAATAGACTGCGAGGTGCGTCAGAATCTTGATATACTGATGCCGGGTGGCGGATTTATTTTCGGTTCTACAAACAGCGTGCAGTTTGGGGCTGATACCGATAATTATCTCCGGGCTATGGAGCTTGTAAAAAAATATGGAATATATTAAACAGTAGAAAAACATTAAAGAAAGCGATGCAGAATTCTGCATCGCCTTCTTTAATGTTAGACTATCATTTCATCAAATGCTTTATTTCGTCAAAGAAGATAGGATTTGTCCATGCAATCTTTCCGTTCTCATCAATTACCGAAACACGGGCGTAGGGCTGCCCGGATTCATACTCGAATTCTCCTCGGGTTATAGTGCCGGGCTGGTTCTTGTCGCCGCCGGGATATATATTGCGGAATCGGATGTTGTCGCAGTTACAACGGATCTTTCTGGCGGGAGAGCATTCTACAGTAATATTTTCTCCCTCTACGTAAAAGTCGTTTATTACCGGACCGGTTGATGAATAGAATGCACCTCTTTTGAGTGCATCAAGAATAGAGTCAACGTTGTTGTCCGCGTTTACCATCACCCAGGAAAGGCAGCGCTCATATTTGGTGTGGCAATCGTCTGCCGCAACGCCGTAGAGCTTTTTACCCTGGCCGAGAAGCTCGTCCCAGTACATTGCATCCTTGTCCATATTGGCATATACGTGAGAACCGCTGTTGTAGATCTCCATGGCGATATCTCCCTCAAGCTTTTCAAAAAGCCTTGCGGGTGTTCCGCTGTACTCAGGATGACAGTATATCGTAAGATTCCCGTTTGCATGGATCTCGTCAAGATACTTTTGGTATTCCTCCTGGTTCTTAGCAGTTCCTGCGGGGATCTCTTCATCCTGCTCATAGGGGTTACCTTTTCCTTTTTCCGGGCCGAGACACACCGTGTGGAACTGTCTGAACCCGTTGTGGGTCTCAAACACGTTTTCAAACTCGAAACCCGGTATTATGGTTATCGGTACGTCAGGTGCATAATTCTTGTAGTTATATATCTTGTGGTCGGTGATGGCAATAAAATCGTATCCATGCTCGTAATAATATCTTATCTGCTTTTCAGGAGAATAATCTCCGTCAGAGCGGTTTGTATGTACGTGAAGTGCTCCCTTAAGCATTTTTTTGCCGGGCTCAAAGGCCTGATGACGTATTTTCATGATTGATCCTTTCTCGTTTAACTCATTGGTTGATCTAAAAAGATGGGATTGGTCCACGCTTTTTTACCGTTTTTGTCGATTACCGAAATGCGTACGTAGGGAAAACTGTCATCAATACTAAGTACACCGTGGGTTATTTCACCGCCGGGATTGAAAACCCTGTCATTGGGATGCTTTGCACAGTGCAGGTAGATAGTATCAACCGGTGAGCAGTCAACTACTACCTTATTGCCATCAATATAAAAGTCATATATCTCAGGACCGCAGGAGGAATAGAACTCTCCGTTTTTCAGTGCATTCAGTATGGCTCCTGCGTTGTTTTCCGACTTGACCATTACCCATCCGCCGCAACTGTAATAGTCGCCGTGATCGTCGTCAGTGGCGACACCGTACAGCCTCATACCGCTGTCAAGCAACTCATCCCAATACTGAGCATCTGAATCGAAATCGTGTTCTATACTACTGCCGTTGTTGTAGATCTCGATACCGAAAAGTCCCTTCAGACAATCAAGATATCTTGGAGGAGTAAAACTGCGCATAGGGTGGCAGATACAGGTTATCATGTTGTTTGAGTGAAATTCATCAAGATAAGCCTGATATTCATCAAGGGATTCAAGGACACATGGGCTGGATAGAGGCTGATCCTGCACGTAAGGGGAGGGAAGACCGTCTATGGGACCGAGACACAGGGCATCGTAATGACGGAGCCCTTGCTTAACTTTGACCAGCGCTCCGCTCTCTGTACCGGGGACTATTGT
>JAFQUL010000125.1 GCA_017408535.1 Clostridia bacterium | reverse complement strand
CGGGTGTCTGTAGTGAGGCTTCCCCTCACCAGCCACCACCCCTCGGAAAGGGTAGCTTCGCCTGCATAGACCTTATAGTCGGTGCAGGTCTGCTGATTTCCGTCTGCATCGATATACGTAATACCGTCTGCCGCAAAAGCGTAAAAGGGTATCATACCGATGAGCATTACTGCCGCAAGTAAAATACTGATAAGCTTTTTCATATATTTTTCCTCCTGAGAGTTTGTTTTTTAGGTTTGTGACTCGAGATATGCAAGCATATTTGAAATGACGTTTTGTGCTATAGTCGGATAATCGAACTTTGATACGAACTCTATTGCTTCGCTTATCTTTTCGTCCGGAACACGGTAGACCAAAAACGTGGTCTCAAGGAAACGTGCTACCTTTCTCTCCATTGTGAAATACATATCGCAGGGTACCGTCATAAAGTTACGCATAATTCCTGCCGATGCTATTTCGTATTCGTAGAAATCCTTTGTTTCAAGGTCGGGAAGATGCTCCTTGAAAATATCCTCCAGCTTATGCGTGATCGCGTGATATATTATCGAAGAGGTCTTAGGCAAGGAATAGGACACCGAATACATCTCTCTGATATGCTCGCTTGACTCTGCCATATAAAGCTGCAGAGTAGTCTCTGCCGCATAAAACAGTATCTTGTCGTCCGTGATACCGTCAAGTATGCGTTCAACCGACTTAAACTGTCCCTCAAGCACGTAGGCAACGAGCTCACAGAGTATGTCCTCCTTTGAGCCGCAGGCTCGTATCATTGCACTTAAGTTGATACCTGCCTCGTCGGCAATATCCCTTACCGTGGATTCGGTATAGCCCTTTGCCAAAAAGAGCTTTGCCGCCGCATGCAAACATTTGTGCTTGTTTGCTTGTGTTTTACTTATTGCCATATATTTACTCTCTTTCCGAATAATAACGCGTTCCGAAACGCGTTTCGGCTTGTGTATTGGAATTATAACACAGGACTCCGAGTTTGTCAATATTCGGTTTACATTTTGTTTAAAAATCAGCGAAAATTATCGTTGCTTTTCTTGTGAGAACAAAAAAGATCATATGCAATTTCCGTTTTGACAAACGGGTGCAAATATGATATAATTAAAAACGTATGAAAGGAAGCTGATACAGTATGTCAGATAAAATAAAAAAATCCCCCAAAAGCTTGCACTTTCGGGGGAGCCCCCGATTAGACCCGTACGCTCGCGCCGCACTCGCCGTGCGCGGGTCTGCAAGGTGTAAAAACCGTGGCGCATGTCCCCGGTTTTTACGGATTTTGATTGTATCGTTTACTGAAGGTGTTGAATATGTCAGATAAAATAAAAATAGCCGCCGTTGTAGGGCCTACCGCAGGAGGAAAGACCTCTCTTGCCGTAGAGCTTGCAAAAAGAGCAAACGGTGAGATAATCTGCTGTGACTCAATGCAGATATACAAGCAAATGAAGAAAGGCTCGGCAGCTCCCACCGAGGAGGAAAAGCAGGGAATACCCCATCATCTTTTCGATTTTGTTCCCGTGGATGTAAATTTCTCTGCTGCCGAATATGTTCCGCTTGCAAGAAAAACGATAGAGGAGATATCAGGCAGAGGTAAGCTCCCCATACTTTGCGGAGGTACGGGACTTTATCTTGAGAGCCTTATGTACCAGAGCGATTACAGCCCTTCGGTAGATCCCTCCATAAGAGTTGAATTACAGACTAAGGAGGATGATACTCTCTATAGTATGCTTTCAAAGTATGATCCCGAATCCGCAAATACTATACACAAAAACAACCGTAAGCGCGTTATCCGCGCTCTTGAAATATATTTAGGCACAGGAAAGACCAAGACCGAGTGGGACGCTCTTTCGAGAACCAAGGAAAGCATCTACGACGCCCGCGTTTTTGTCCTGTCCTACCGTGACCGCGAGACTCTTTATGACCGTATCAACCGACGTGTTGAAATTATGTTTGACCATGGACTTGTGGATGAGGCAAAGAGTATAGATTTTCCCGAGGGATCAACCGCGGGGGATGCTATAGGCTATAAGGAGTTGAGAGAATATTTCAACGGTAATATTACTTTAGAGCAGGCAAAAGAGGATATCAAGCAGGCGACCCGCCGTTATGCCAAGCGTCAGATAACCTGGTTTAAGCGTGAGAAAAGTGCTGTATCGCTCTATGCTGACGAGTATGACAGCCTTGATGATATTGTAAACATTGTATTAAACTGCTTAACAAAATAGCATTTTTGTGGTATAATAGTTTAGTTAAAGGGAAAGGAGAGAGGTATGGATAAAAGATATCTGAAAAATGTATCAATATATGTTCTTTCTGCCATAGTTTCGGTTTTGCTTGTGGCGTATATCGTTTACCATCTTGTGAACAGCTTTTCCCAGGAGGTAGAGACCTCGGCAGCAAATATAGTTACCGTCAGTGAGACCTTCAGCACGGATGCATATATCTTCCGTGACGAAAAAATACTTTCTTCGGGAAATCCCGGTAATGTGAGCTTTATGTATGACGACGGCACCATGATCCGTAAGGGAGCTGCCGTTGCCAGCGTTTATTCCGGAGCAAACACCGACGAGATCAAAGCACAGGTGGGCGACCTGGAAAGACAGATATCCATACTCGAGAACTCAAGTATGGTAAAGGACGTTACAGTAAGTGATTCCACTACCATAGACAATCAGATCGCATCTCTCTATTATACAATAGAATCCAGACTTAATTCCGGTGACATAGATTACGTATTCAGACGTAAGGACGAGCTTCTTACTCTGCTGAACAAAAGACAGCTTCTTTTGAAGATAGTGGACAGCTTCAATCCCCGTATGGCTGAGCTTCAGAGCCGGAAGACTGCACTTACCACGGCCGAGGGCGGAGAGAGCGAGATAGTGTATACCGATTATTCGGGTTATCTGTATTCCGATGTGGACGGCTATGAAAGTATATTTACACTTAACGCAGCCGACACCTTTTCTCTTGAAGATTTTTATACTATGATCAACAAGGATCCTATTGCTTCGACGGGTAATTCTATCGGAAAGATCGCAATCAATTACAAATGGTATATCGCCTGCGAGGTTCCGTCGGTGCATCAGCAGTATTATTCGGTAGGCAACACCTATACCGTAAGATTTCCGTACAGTGCGGATGCGGAGGTTCCTATGGACCTGCATCGTATCGTAACTTCGGGAGATGCTCAAAGCATAGTTCTGGTGTTCTCTACAGGCAGTATTCCCGATGATTTCAATTTCCTGCGCAAACAGTCTGTGGAGATAGTCCAGCAGACCTATACAGGCTACCGTGTTCCCGTTTCATCGGTGCGTATCATCGACGAGAAGCAGGGTGTGTTTGTCAAGAAGGGCAATGTGGCTGTCTTTAAGCAGATAGAACCGTTGGTTGAGATAGACGGGTATTTTATTGTAGCCGAGCAGGACAAGGTCAACGATAAAAATTATGCCGACAAGCTGGGAATGTACGATCTTATAATCACGAAGGGGAAAAATCTCTATGAAAACAAAATTATCCAGTGAGTATAAGGCATCTATTGCCGAAAATATTTCTGATATCAAAAGACGTATAGAGCAGGCAAAGAAACAGGACAGTGAGGTCACTCTTCTTCTGGCTACAAAGACGGTTCCTGCCGAGGCTGTCAATTATGCTACTCAGGAGTTGGGAGTCAGAGATATCGGTGAAAACCGGGTTCAGGAGCTTTTGTCAAAATATGACGAGCTTGAAAAGGAAAATGTCAATATCCACTTTATAGGCTCGCTTCAGACCAATAAGGTAAAGTATATTATTGATAAGGTGTGTATGATACACTCTGTGGATTCTCTGAAGCTGGCAGCCGAGATAGACCGTCAGGCAAAAAAGCATAACAAGGTTATGGATATCCTGGTGGAGATAAACATCGGCGAGGAGGAGAATAAGGGCGGTATTGCACCGGATGAGCTGGAAGATTTTCTTGAAAAATTGACCGCTTTTGAGCATCTCAGAGTGCGTGGATTGATGACAATTGCACCTTTTTGGTGTGAAAAAGCAGATTATCAAAAATATTTTGCAAAAACTTATCAATTTTTTATTGACATTTTGCCTAAAAAAATACATAATATATATAAGCCTGTCTTATCGATGGGAATGAGCGACAGTTTTGAGACCGCAATCGAATGCGGATCTACACTTGTCAGGCTCGGAACGGTGGTTTTCGGACACCGTCAGTACAAGTAAGCAATTTCAAAAAAATAAAGATTTAAAAGTACACGGAGGTATGTTACAATGGGATTCATGGACAAGTTCAGAGATATGGTAAATCCTGAAAAAGATTACGAAGAAAACTATGACGAATACGAATACGAGGGCGAAAGCTTCGCTGCTGAGCAGCCTGCAGCTAATCAGACCTTCGGTTCTGCTTCCACAGGCACAGCACTCGAGCTCAAGGTTATCCGTCCCGAGCGTTTTGAGACTGTTACTCAGATAGCAGATCATCTTATCAATAACCGCACAGTTGTTCTCAACCTTGAGGCTACCAACAAGGAGACCGCAAGAAGAATGATCGACTTCCTTTCCGGTGTTGCTTATTCTATCGAGGGCAACCTCAAGAAGGTAGCAAACAATACTTTTGTTATCACCCCCGGTAACGTTGCAGTTTCCGGTGAGCAGCAGGCTCAGAATTTCCAGCAGGCAGCACAGACTGATATCTTTTAATTGAGCTAACTGTACTTATATTGGGAGACTGATTTTATCAGTCTCCCATAAAGTGTTTTTTAGAGAATATAACAAGGGGCGAGATTTGATGTATTTTATGGGTTATGTTGTCGTATCTTTGCTTGGATTATGCATAGATGCACTGCTTGTGATCATGCTTATCAGTGCGGTTATGTCCTGGATAGCACCGGCAAACGACCATCCTGTAATGCGTTTTGTAAACACGGTGACAGACTTCATTGTAGCTCCGGTGAGGAGTCTTTTGATGCGATTTGAGTTTGTGAGGAGCTTTCCTCTTGACCTTTCGTTTTATCTGACCAGTGTTTTACTTGTTCTTTTGAGAACACTGATAGACACACTATGATAGACAAGCTTCTTTGCTCCAGAATAGAGGATATGCTTCACCGTGCCGAAAGAGGTGAAGCGACCTGCAGTCCCTTTCTCAACGAGACTCAGAGGGCGGAGACAGCAGAATATCTGCAGGGCAGGACCGGGGAGCTTATGACTGCATTCTTCGGCGGATATGAGGACAGCGAGAGAACAAGGCTGTTCATCTATCCGGAATATTATGATTTTGAGGAGCTGTGCGGCTGTATCAGAGCCGTGGAGATAAAGGGCAGCGGATATGTTGAGCTG
Organism: Clostridia bacterium; assembly: GCA_017408535.1. Taxonomy (GTDB): domain Bacteria; phylum Bacillota; class Clostridia; order Oscillospirales; family CAG-272; genus RGIG2161. The sequence goes on along the minus strand of JAFQUL010000125.1, from coordinate 1,739 downwards.
CGCCATTCCTCATTTTTAGGTGCCCTTACGTCCCTTGGTATCGACAGATCCAAGATGGGCGATATAGTAATCAAGGATAACTCGGCCATTTTGTTTGCCGATGAAAAAATAGCCGAATTTTTGCTCTCGGATCCGTCTCCGCTTTCGCGCGTGGGACGGGATACCGTAAAAATCAGAGAGTTTGAGGTCACAGCGGATTTCGGTAATAACAGAGAGTACAAGGATATTTTTGATACCGTGGCATCCCCCAGGCTTGATTCTGTGGTTGCATCACTTGCTTCGCTGAGCCGTGAAAGGGCAAAGCAGCTGATCCTGTCGGGACAGGTCATGGTAAATCACATTCCCCGTGATAAGACCGATATAACGGTCAATGAGGGAGACGTGGTCACGGTGCGCTCTTACGGTAAGTTCCGTATAGGGGCACTGAGTGACAGAACTAAAAAAGACAGATACAAGCTTTTGGCGAAGAAATATATTTAGTTAAGGAGAATAATATGGTACCGCCCCATGAGTTAAAGACCGTGGATTTTACCCGTGGTATCCGTGGTTATAACCCTCAGGAAGTGGATGCTCAGATGGAATATCTGATGCAGAGCTACACCGAGCTGTACAGACACGCCGCAGAATTGGAAAAGGCGTATACCGAGCTGTACCGCAAGTATAAGGAAGCCACCAAGGACCGTGAAACGGTCAAGCATGATTTGATAGATGCCCGCCTTGCGGGAGACAGGATAATCGAGGAGGCAGAGGAAAAGGCAGAGATCATAATACGTGCCTCCAAAACCAACTGCGATTACATAATCAATGACTACAGACGTACCGTAGCCGAGGAGAGAGAAAAGCTCTTGAAGATACAGGCAGAGCTTCAGGCATTCCGTGAGACAGCTCTCAAGGAGTGTCGTGAATATATGGACCGTATAGAGGATATGGCTGAGATAAGCGATACCACTCTGTACTATTCCACAGATGACGAGCTGACGGCAAGAGCTCTTGATGAGATCAAGACCGATGTCAGATATGCTATGGCAGAGAAGGAGCAGCTTGACAATATAAGCGAAGACGAAATAGCGGTGGATCTGGACTGCTTTACAGAGGAGCCTCCCAAAACCGAAACCGTTGATGTCGCCTCCCCCGAGGCCACACGCACAGACGTGTTTACCAGTGTCAAGCCGAATCTTGCGGCGACCATACAGATACCGGACAGCTATTCGGAGCTTTTGAATAAGCTTGATGAAAATGAGGGTTAATAACCCCGTCAGGACTGCGCTCTGTGGTGTGACAGCATCTTTTGTTTATTACACGTCACAACGCACCTTCACACATTGAAAATAACTAAGGAGTAACATAAATTATGGCAATGGATTACACCGAAACATTAAATCTGCCCAAGACCGAGTTTTCGATGAGGGCAAACCTTCCTACCCGTGAGCCTGATATGCTCAAGGCTATGTATGACAAGGATCTTTATCACGCAATGCTTAAGAGAAACGAGGGCAAGGAGTCCTTTATCCTTCACGACGGCCCTCCCTTCTCCAACGGTAACATTCATATGGGTACCGCACTCAATAAGGTATTAAAGGATTTTATCGTAAAGTATAAGTCTATGCTGGGCTACTATGCTCCCTTTATCCCCGGCTGGGATAACCACGGTATGCCCATTGAAAGTGCAATCATCAAGCAGAACAAACTCAACCACAAGGAAATGTCCGTTGCTGACTTCCGCAGTGCCTGCGAAGAGT
>JAFQUL010000124.1 GCA_017408535.1 Clostridia bacterium | reverse complement strand
TGATACGCGGCGAGAAGTGTTTCTTGCGTTAGATCTTCGGCATCGTTCACATCACCGCACTTCTTAAGGGCAAGAGCAAACAGATACTCTACATATTTTGTAATTTCATTTTCCATTTTGAGACCTCTTTGAAAGCTTTCACCCATAAGTCGTAGAATTGGGATTTGATTCGGTTGATTATCAAAGTTTTTTAATTATATCATAAATTTATGAATTAGTCCACTTGACAAGTATATAAATCGCATTTGTGTCCGCAAAAGCAGTGCTTGTCAGGAAAAGTAGATAGACTTTCGGGGACACAAACCAAAGGCTTGACAATCTGACGAGGCTCATTCCCGCCCGATAGTACACCTAAATGGTGTAGCACACTAACCTAAACGGGCAAGATGTGTGAAAAGGAGTACGAAAAACGCTCGTACTCCTTTTGTTGTAGGGCGGGGGGTATCTCCCGCCGCTTTCTTTGCCTATACCGTTTGTTTTCGGCGGCAGCAAGCCACCGCCCTACGATATTTGCGGCAGGTAAAAACTGCTTTATGAAAGGCACCTCTTGAGGCATTTTTTATTTATCCGAGAGCCACGTCGAGTATCATCATGGTAACAAAGCCTAAAATGATACCCAGGGTGGATATTATTTTGCTGTCTCTGAAGGACTCCGGTATCAGCTCTGAGCATACTACTGCGATCATTGCACCTGCCGAGAAGGAAAGAGCAAATGGCAGTATCTCGCGGACCTTTATTGCCGCAAAAGCACCCAGCATCCCCGAGAGCGGCTCTACCATACCCGAGGCTTGCCCAATGAAAAAGCTTTTACCCACCGACACTCCGTCACGCCGCAGAGGTAAAGCAACACATATTCCCTCCGGGAAATTCTGCAGACCAATGCCTACTGCAAGAGATATTGCGGCGGCGGAGGTCGCACCGGGAATACCGAGAGCGGCACAGCCGAAGGCTACTCCCACCGCAAGCCCCTCTGGAATATTGTGAAGTGTCACCGCGGAAACGAGCAGGGCAGAGCGGTGAAGGCTCTCTGAGGTGTCAGAGGTCACCTTTTTCAGCAGTATATCACTGAGTATGATGAACAGACCGCCTGCGGTAAAGCCGATAGCAGTCATGATAAAGGGAGATCGTCCAAGCTCTTCGAGAAGCTCGGTTGCCGGGGATAGGAGAGACCAGAAGGATGCGGCGATCATAACTCCCCCCGCAAAGCCCATCATAAGATCGAGAAATTTTCTGTTTATATCCTTAAAAAGAAAGACAGCTGCCGCGCCTGCCGCTGTTACCAGATAAGTAAAAAGGGTGGCTAAAAGGGCGGCGGCAACGGGTGAAACATTGTAAAAGGGAGACAATAAAAACACTCCTTAAAAATATACGTCTGCTTTCAGTTTATGCAGAGCGCGCGGATTTGCCCCGATGAGTACTTTGTCCCGGTGGGTATTTACCGTCGAAAAGCCGCCCGCAGGAGAAAATCCGATTGACAATATATGGTTACTGTGATAAAATAATAAGGAATGAATATAAATAACTACAGTGCTCGGAGGAGGTGCGACCGTGAAAACAGAAATAATGGGAATAAGCGTTAATTACCGCCGCGAGGGCAGCGGCAGCGAGTTCGTATTTATCCTTCACGGCTGGGGCGCACCTCTTAGTCTCTATGAGCGGACTATTACCGAGCTCTCTCAGAAATATACCGTTATTGCTCCTGAGTTTCCCGGCTTCGGTGAGACTCCCGAACCCACCTGCCCCTGGGGAATGGAGGAGTATACCCGGTTTACCGTAGAGTTTATACGCAGCTTCTCGCCCGGGAAGGTCGTCCTTTACGGCCATTCCTTTGGCGGAAGAGTAATTATTAAAATGACTGAGATGGGTGAGCTGCCCTTTGCGGTCGATAAAATAATCCTTGTTGACAGCGCGGGTATTAAGCCCAAGAAGAGTTTTATTACCAAGGCTAAGATCGCCGCTTATAAGACCGGTAAATGGGCGCTTAACCTTCCCCCTGTAAAGGCACTTTTCCCGAATGCTCTTGAAAAATTTCAGTCAAAGAGCGGCTCAGCCGATTACCGTGCCGCCTCTCCTGCTATGCGCCAGTGCTTTACACGGGTGGTAAATGAGGATCTGACTCATCTGCTCCCCCGTATTTCTGCCCCCACCCTTCTTATCTGGGGCGATAAGGACGATGCTACCCCTCTCTCTGACGGTAAGCTGATGGAATCACTCATCCCGGATGCAGGACTCGTGGTACTTGAGGGGGCAGGTCACTATTCCTTCCTTGAACAGCCATACGTTTATTTAGCGGTGCTCAGATCATTTTTATCAATTGGAGAATAACAGATGGTGCTTAAGTGTATTGCCGCAGTTCTTTCTGCGGTGTGTGCGGTTCTGTGCTTTTTGCGGAATATGCACATATTTCAGCTTAACTCATATAAATCGGCCACTCAGATCCCTTGGCTTTTTAAGAATTTCGGAAGGCTGATCCCTTCCGTGTTCTTTGTGCTGTCGGGGGTACTCTCCTTTTTTGCGGGAGATGTGTGGTCCTTTGTTCTTTTGACCTTCTCGGCTCTTGTCATGGCACTTTCCCACCTGCCTCGAAGGGCAAAAAAGCCTCTTAAATTCACCGCAAGAGTCATAAGAATGACTTTTACCTCAGGTATCCTTTATTTCGGAATAACTATAGCGGCATTTGTGTTTCTGCCCGATGCGGTATACGCAGTTACCGCATTTGCTACGGCGCTTGTCCCCTTTATCATAATGCTTGCCAATGTCATTAACTCACCCGCTGAGTGGGCGGTAAGACAGTGGTATACAAGTGATGCTAAAAAGCTTCTCCGTGCCGCTGACAATATGACCGTCATCGGTGTTACCGGCAGCTACGGCAAGACCAGCGTTAAGTTTTTCCTCGGCACTCTTCTCAAGGCTAAATATGACACCCTAATTACCCCCGAAAACTATAACACCCCTATGGGTGTGGTAAAGACGGTGAGAAGTTCTCTCAGACCTATCCACGAGATGTTCGTATGTGAGATGGGCGCGAAGTATAAGGGAGACATAAAGGAACTGTGCCGTCTGGCACATCCAAAGTTCGGTGTTATCACCTCTATAGGCGAACAGCACCTTGAGACCTTCGGCTCACTTGAGACTATTATCAGAACAAAATTTGAGATATACCGTGAGCTACCCGAGGACGGAATACTTTTCGTCAACGGAGACAATATGGTGATCACCGATAATCTTTCCCGTATGGAGGGGAAGTGCAGGGTAGTGAGATACGGTACGGCAGAGAACTGTGACTACCGTGCGGAGGATATCTCGGTATCGGGAAAGGGAACAGCATTTACCTTTACCGTGCCGGGCGGGGAGAGTATGCGTTTCTCCACCAGACTTCTCGGCAGTCATAACGTAGTCAATATAGCAGGTGCTCTCGCGGTTGCCTATAATATGGGTATATCACTTGTGGAGCTTGTTCCTTACGTAAAGAAGATAGCTCCGGTAGAGCACCGTTTACAGCTTATCGAAAACGGTAATTTGACGATAATCGATGATGCTTACAACTCTAACCCTGCAGGCTGTCGTGCGGCACTTGAAACACTCTCATTCTTTGAGGACTTAAAGATCCTTGTGACACCCGGTATGGTAGAGCTTGGAGCTCTTGAGTCGGAGCTTAACCGTCAGTTCGGCCGTGATGCCGCGGCGGTGTGCGACTACGTAGTGCTGGTAGGTGAAAAGCAGGCGCCTCCTATAAAGGAAGGACTTCTTGAATGCGGATTCGCTGAGGACAGGATAATTGTTGTCAGCGGTATCAAGGAAGGTCTTTCGGCGGTATATTCAATTCAGACAGATAAGAAAAAGATCGTTCTTCTTGAAAACGATCTTCCCGATAATTACTGATACGCTGTCCCTGACAGCGGAAGGAGAAGCAGTTATGAAGATCAGAGTTGCTGTTCTGTTCGGCGGCAGAAGCGTTGAGCACGAGGTCTCGGTGATCTCTGCCGTTCAGGCAATGGACTCAATGAATCCGGATAAATACGATATAGTTCCCGTGTATATGACTAAGTCCGGAGGCGAGTTTTACACCTCTCTCGAGATGCGGGCTACCTCAGCTTTTAAGGATATTCCGGGACTGCTGAAAAAAGCGGTACACGTTAATTTCTTAAAGGAAGACGGCAGAGTATATCTCGTTGAGGCGGCACCGAGGGCATTTGGCAAAAAGCTGAAGCTGGCCGTTGACGTTGCGTTCCCGATAGTACACGGCACTAACGTAGAGGACGGTACTCTTGCGGGATATCTCAGACTTCTCGGCCTTCCGCTGGTCGGCTGTGACGTTCTTTCCTCAGCTCTCGGTATGGATAAATACGCATCCAAGATAATTCTCCGCGAGGCAGGTATTCCCGTTCTTGATTGCCTTTACTTCTTCCGCCGCGACTATCTTGATCCCGATGGGGTCATAGAGAAAACGGAAAAGGAGATCGGTTACCCCGTTATCGTAAAGCCGGTCAACCTGGGATCAAGCGTAGGTATCAGCAAGGCAACAGACCGTGAAAAGCTGGCCTCTGCTCTTGAGCTTGCCTTTACCTTCTCTGACAGAGTGATAATCGAGAGAGCGATCACCTCTCTCCGCGAGATAAACTGTGCCGTTATCGGTGACGGAAATACCTCCGAGGCCTCCGAGTGCGAGGAGCCCCTTAACGCAGGCGATATCCTCAGCTACGAGGACAAATATATCGACGGCTCAAAGGGCGGCGGAAAATCCTCCGGTATGGCATCTCTTAAACGTCAGATACCTGCGGCTATCCCTTCTGAAGTAAGGGATGAGATAAGAGCTACCGCTTGCCGTGCCTTTACCGCACTTGGCTGCAGCGGCGTTTCAAGAATAGACTTTATGATAGACGGGGAGAACGGGAAGCTCTACTTAAATGAGATAAACACTATCCCCGGCTCGCTTGCCTTCTATCTCTTTGAGCCTCTCGGTATCAAGTACAGAGAGCTTCTTGATAGAATGATCTCCATCGCCCTTAAGCGCGCCCGTGACGAGGAGGAGATAACCTACTCCTTCGACAGCAATATCCTCTCCCTCGGCGGCGGTAAGTTTACAGGAAAAAAATAGTGAAAATAAAAATATCCTCGATACTTATTTGTACGAGGATATTTTTTCTGCTTACACATTTTTTTAGAGCAGATTGTTTTATTTGTGGAGAGCTTTTAGGTGTATATATATTAAATTATTATTTGTTTTGTATTTACAAACACATAAAATAATATATCTATTTTATGCTTTCGAGAATGTAGCATGCACCGTACGATATGAGATCACCTACATATAAGCCGTCTGTATCATCAATAATTAATTGACCGTAAGGAATTGTGCCATATGATGTTATTCGAACGACAAATTGATTTAAAGTTTTTCCAAGTTTATAGTTAGAAAGTGAAAAGAAGCCGTTTTTATCTAATGATGTTATTGTAACTAAATTTTTTGTAATATGCTCTGAAATGGAATATGTAAAGCTCTGTGTTGAATAAGTAAGAGTATTATCATTTTCTTGAGTGAGGTGCGAAAAACAAATTTCTCCGCGATTCTCATCAATGAAATGAATGTAATTATTATCGTTAAAAGTATAACGTCTCCCGACCAAATAATTTTTTTGTGATTGTTTGTCACTTACAGACAATGTCATGTTTGAGCTACATCCGCTTATAGACAGTATAACTATAATTATTAATGCTGAGAACACTATGAATTTTGCTTTGGTTAGTCTTATCATTTTCATGTAATGCCATCCTTTATCTTTGATAGTGATAAAATAGTAATATTTTATTATTGCCGGTACTGCAATAATAGTGAATAGTTTTTAACCGCTATGAAAAAGCACCTCCATCAAAAAATACTATTTAATTTACACTTGACAACCTCCTAATAGTAATTATCTAATGTACACATTATATCATCTACGCATCTATTTGTCAAGACAAAAATACATATATAATAATTACATTATATAATGTTGAGGTGATATAGTGAAGAACAGGATACTTGAGATATTGAAGGAAAAGGGAAAAACAAAATATTGGCTTTATATTCAGCTCGGTCTTAGCTATCAGAACTTTAATAAAATAGTAAATAATGAAACAAAAAGCATAAAATTTGATAATCTAAAAGCTATATGCGATATACTTGAATGTACTCCTAATGATCTGTTTGTGGACTATTATAAAAAATAATTGATAGCAATAATTCTGTATTGCCTTCGCCAGCGGAGAAGGGGGACCACGAAGTGGGGGATGAGGAGGACAGTCGTGATATATAAATATAATAAAAATCTTGTTTCGAACGCACAAGCATTAAGAAAGAATATGACCCCGGAAGAAAAACACCTATGGTATGATTTTCTGAAAAAACTTCCCTGTACTGTAAACAGGCAGAAGAACATTGGGAATTTTATAGTAGATTTCTTTATAGCAAGTAAGCGTATTGTTATAGAAATTGAC
>JAFQUL010000123.1 GCA_017408535.1 Clostridia bacterium | reverse complement strand
TCAGATTTGTTGTCCTCTATCTTCATCGCAGTAAACATAGCCGTAGCATACGCACAAAAGGACAGGGCGCGGCATTCATCAAGTGACGGCCGCTTTTTAAGTGGATGCACGGCACACCGATGGTGACGGAAAGAATACTCCTCTCCAAGAACAGCCATACGCACAAGTGCCAGAAATACCAAGTCGTAATTCAGAGCAAAACGAGAGGCGCATCCGGTATTTTTACCAAGAGAACGGCAAAGTCCACAGTACACACCTTTATAGTATTCATATTCACTTACTTTTAATTCAGGTACAAGTGGTCTGATATAGCCGAACAATACACACACTCCCAAATAGGTACAAATATAGATAATAATATCTTAATACAAATCAGTATTTAATTCAATAGTAAATTTGTAAATTATTTGACTTGTCACATATTACAGATCTTACTTTTTTATTCGATATTGTGATAAAGCCTTGACTTCACGTTAAAAAAAATATATATTAAGCTTAACACGCATTTCAAACAGTGTGTGATACTGTTTGTCACTGAATAGGAGATTTTAAAATGAGAAATATGCTATACGATTATGATATCTTTCCCAAGGTATTTCCGATAGAGCGTGATATTACTATCACCGTAAAATCCATGGGAAAACACTCTGAATTTAAAGGAGAATATACCATCCGCGTTAATCATTTGGGCATGGGAGACCCCCACCACGCATTTTACGCAGGAAACGTTACCAGTTACGGAAACATCACCCCCAACGAAAACGGTGAGCTTAAATTCACATATAAAGCTGAATCTGAGGGAGAATATCTGGTACGCGTTTTCGATTCAAGCAACGACAGTCAAGTAGAGTTATCTGTTTACGCACTTGAACACGATCTTGCTTGCCGTTATCCTCTTAAAGGAGATCTTCACGTACATACTTGCTGTTCCGACGGCGGCGAGGCTCCCGATATTGTATGTGCCAACTACAGAAAGATCGGATATGACTTTATTGTTATCACAGACCATCACTATTATCAGCCATCTCTTGATGCTATAAGAGCATATCAGGATACAAACATATCCCTCAACATCCTCCCCGGCGAGGAAGTTCACCTTCCCTATAACGAAGTACACATAGTAAATGCGGGTGGTCTATACTCTGTAAACTCACTTATCACAGATGACAAATACAATGACGCAAGAAAGCACCCCGATATGCGCAGACTCAGCAGTGACGTTGTGATTCCCGACGGATGTACAAAAGAGGAATACAAAAAAGAGCTAGATGCCATCGTAGAAAAGCTTACCTCCGGAGACAATCCCCTTCCCGAGGGTGTAGAACCTCTGTGGTATGCATCCTGTCTGTGGGCATTTGATAAGATCAGAGAAGCCGACGGCCTTGCAATTTTTGCTCATCCATACTGGCGTCCGACACTTTTCCAGATACCCGAAGCATTTACCGCACACATGATGAAGGAGCATCCATTTGATGCATTTGAGGTGCTTGGCGGAGAGATGTACTTCCACCAAAACGGTATACAAACAGCGCTTTACTACGATGAATACCGTCAGGGACGTATTCACCCCATCGTCGGCTCTACCGACAGCCACGGCTCCACCGAAAACAACCGCGGTGTTACCCCATGCCACACTATCGTCTTTGCTGAGAAAAATGAGCGTTCCTCCATTATCAGTGCAATAAAGGACCGTTACTCTGTAGCGGTAGATACCATCTCCGCAGAATACCGTTTGGTAGGTGAATTCCGTCTTCAGAAATATGCAGCATTTCTTATGGAAGAATACTTCCCTCTGCACAACAGAGAAACCGCAATAGACGGAGCTCTTATGTTCTCATACATTAACGGTGAGACCACTAAAGAGGAGCTTGAGGTTGTCTGCAGAAGAACAGAAAGAGTTCTGAAAAAATATTTTGAACTGCTTTGATTTTCTTCTATATAACATTGTCCCATATTATTCTGATGAGACAGTGTTCACCCTGCGAATACACAAAGAAAAGAGGAAGACTGTCTGATGATAAACAGAGAATACGATAAAAAAATAACTGCCTGGCTTGATGCCAACCGAGACAAAATAGTTGAAGAGTGGATGGAACTGATAAGAATACCGTCAGTTGAGGGAGAACCTCTCCCCGGCGCCCCCTTCGGTGTAGAGTGTCTTCGTGCTCTCAGTGCATCGGCAGAGCTTTTCCGTGCTGACGGATTTGATACCAAGATAGCTTGTGACGGTAAATACGGTCTTGCAAAATGGGAAAGAGGAGAAAAAACCATTGGACTTTTCGGTCACTCCGATGTTGTCCCTGCAGGCGACGGATGGATTTTTACCGAGCCTTTTTCTCCCATTGTCAAGGAAGGTACTCTCATCGGCCGCGGTTCGGCAGATAACAAATCCGGCATAATCGCCGCTCTTTGTGCAATGAGGGCGCTCAGAGAATGTAATATCCCGATAAAGAGCACTCTTCTTGCTTTCCTCGGTTCGAACGAGGAAACCGGAATGCAGGATATAGACGCTTTTATTGAAAACGAAGAAATGCCCACACTGTCCATTATCCCCGATGCCGACTTTCCTTGCAGTACCGGTGAAAAGGGTATCATTCACGCATGGGCGGAAAGCACGTCCAACCTGTCAGATATTATAGATTTCAAGGGTGGCTCCGCCTTTAACATAATACTTGACGAGGTTGATGTAACCCTTAAATATTCCCCTGCACTCGAGTCAGAAATTAAAAATAAGATAAACGGTAACGATAAGTTTTCTCTCGGAAAAGACGAAAACGGCAATCTCTCTCTCAGAGCGCTTGGAGTTGCTAAACATGCCGCTTATCCAAAAGGATCCGTAAATGCCGCCGCCAAGGTCGCCGAGCTTCTCTCTGACTGCCCTTCCCTTTCCGGCAATGACAGAAAAATTCTGGCTTCCGTTGCAAAGTTCTTCTCCTGCTACTACGGAGAAGGTCTTGGAATACAGCACGACGACAGTGATTTCGGCCCTCTCTCTGCCGCAAACGGCATGGTAAAAGTAAATGCCGGCAAGCTTAGGATAAGCATAGATATCCGCTACGGAGCATCTTTTGGGGCAGAAGATCTTGAGGCACGTCTCAACAGTACTCTCGCCGAGAATGGATGGAGTATAGCAGAGATTACCAACTCTCCCGGATTTTCAATAGACAAGAACAGCCCCATTCCCGGAGTAATGGAGTCGATATACAACGAAATAACCGGACGAGAGGAGCACGCCTACGTTTTGTCCGGCGGTACTTATGCAAGACACCTGAAAAATGCCTTTTCGGTAGGCGTAAAAGCTCCCTCTCCCGACGGCAGTGACAAAAAGCTCCAGATGCCGGATGGACACGGTGGAGAGCACGAAAGAGACGAATGCATCGTTCTGGCAGAGTTCTTCCGTGCGGTTAGAATAATCATCCATATGATCATCGGCTGTGATGCTGCAATTAACTCCTGACCGGAAAACGTAATAAACAAAAAATTCAAGAGCCGCCTTTAAGACAGCTCTTGAATTTTTTTGTATATGGTGGTATAATAGAGTGTGCTGAGCGGGTGTGGCGGAACGAGCCGCAGGCGAAGCAAGAACACGGAGTGTTCTCAAGAACACAAAGTATTCTCAAGAACACGAGGTGTTCTTGTAAGAATTTGGAGCGCAGCGAACAAATTCAGCAGACAGCGCGGCGCGTCACCATAACAAGTTTTTAGTTAATCATTTTCTATAAATTAATATATTTTTTTGCGGGTGTGGCGGAACGAGCCGCAGGCGAAGCAAGAACACAAAGTATTCTCAAGAACACGAGGTGTTCTTGTAAGAATTTGGAGCGCAGCGAACAAATTCAGCAGACAGC
>JAFQUL010000122.1 GCA_017408535.1 Clostridia bacterium | reverse complement strand
GTTTTACGAGCACCGGTCATTGCAGGTTCTTTTTTGATACTTTACGATATTCTCTTATTCTTCCATTTACCGAAGCTGAAGAATATAGCGGTAAGTATTGCACCGATGACCCAGGAGCAAAGAAGAGATATCTGTATGCATCTGCTGTCACCGAAGGGGAGAGCCTCACTGCGGGTAAGGAAGGATATTCCGTATGCGATGGGAACTCGCACCGCTACTGTGGTTATAAGAGATATCCACATAGGTGTCATAGTATCTCCCGCGCCTCTCATTATACCGGACAGACTCTGAGTGACCGCAACGGCAATATATCCTGCCGCAAGAATAAACATAAGCTTGTAGCTCATCTCCACCAGCTCTTTGGTATCTGTAAAAATGCCCATCAAGTGCTTACCGAACAACAGTATTACTGCGGTTATAACGGTAGAACAGGCAACGGCAAGAAGTGTTCCCTGCTTTGCGCCTTTGGATACACGGTCGTATTTTCCCGCACCCACGTTCTGACCGGCAAAGGTAGTAAGCGCCGTACCGAAGGAAAAGTTAGGCATCATAGCAAAGCCGTCCACACGCATTATAATAACGTTGGCGGCAACAAACTGCTCACCGAAGCTGTTGGTAAGCGACTGAACGATTATCATCGCAGAGGAAAAGATCGCCTGAGTAAGTCCGGAGGGAAGTCCCAGCTTCACTACAGTCTTAACGTAGTGTGCTCTCGGACGCATATATTCAAGTCCGAAATCAAAATTCTCACGCATTTTCGCCAGTTTGATAAGGCAGAGAAGGGATGAGATCACCTGTGCGATAACGGTAGCAAGAGCGACTCCCGCAACATCCATGTGGAACACCGCAACAAAAAGAAGATCCAGAGCAATATTTATAACGGTAGCAATAAGCAAATATACGAGGGCAGAGGCTGAGTCGCCCATTCCGCGGATTATACCGCCGAGAATATTGTAATAAGCCATTCCGGCAATACCCACAAGAGATATGGTAAGATATGCCGTACAGCCGTCTATTGTCGCCTCGGGGGTATTTAACACTTCAAGTACCGGTCTGATAAAGGGGGTAGCAATGGCAACAAGTCCCACGCAGGCGATAGCGGTTATGGTTATACAGTTACCGACAGTATAGGAAAGTGCTTTTCTGTTCTTCGCGCCGAAATACTGTGATACCATAACGCTTGCTCCCGCTGAGATACCGATAAAAAGGACGAGCAGCATATTAAGTATCGGAAGTGCACTTCCCACAGCAGAAATAGCGTTATCACCGTTTTCCGCAAATTTACCTACCACAATGGTATCAACTGTACTGTACATCTGCTGAGCTATATTTCCGATCAGCATAGGCAGAGTAAAGGTCACTATACTTTTAATGACCGAGCCCTCGGTCATATCGCTTGGGGCAAATAATTTTCTGAACATATATCCATCCTAAGTAAAAAATCAATCCCCTTATTATACCATGTACCGACATTCTTTTCAACATATATATTTAATTCTCTGAAAAGATATATCTTTTCTCTTCCATTTCCTGCATTTTTCTGCTATAATCATCCTGTTAAGCCTGTGGTATCCCGAAAGGTCAGAAAAATGAAAAAAAGCTTTTACGTTTTATATATTCTTTTAGCCGGTGTGCTTTGGGGCAGCTCGTGTATCTTTGTTGGTTTCCTTTCAGATGCCGGATTCTCCGCAACGCAATGCACTGCCATCCGAATTACCACCGCCGCAATTATACTGAATCTGGCGGTAATAATAAAGGGACGGGGCTTTAAGGCATATAAGCTCCCGATTCCCGCTCTTTTGCTTGCCGCGGCATCCGGTATTTTCTCTGTTCTCTCAATGTGCGTGTTTTATTACTACTGCATGCTCAGAACTACGGCGGCGGTAAGCGCTATACTTCTCTACACCGCTCCCTTTTTCGTTATGATAATGTCGCTTATCTTCTTTGGTGAAAAGCTCAGCGTCAAAAAGATAGCAGTCTTTATCACAGCCCTGGTGGGATGCGCTCTTGCATCCGGTATTGTAAGCGGCGTGTCGGGAGACTCTCTCGGCATTATTTTCGGCATACTTTCAGGACTCAGCTATTCGCTGTACGGAATATTTGCTTCATTCTATATGAAGTACAGCTCTGACACACTCACCTACTCCGCACTTAATTTTGCCTTTGCGGCAATAGGTACTTTGTTTCTTTCAAATCCCTTGGTGCTTGTATCAGAGACTCTGGCCGCACCTAATAAGTTGATCCTCATTCTTGTTTTTGTGATCTTCGGAGTAAGCAACGCAGTTCTTCCCTTCACGCTTTACACAAAGGGACTTAAGGGTGTCCGTCCCGACGTAGCATCTATTCTCGCCTTCAGTGAGCCGCTTACCGCCGCTGTTCTCGGTATCGCGGTACTGCGTCAGCCCTCTGATATTTTTCAGATACTGGGAATTTTGCTGGTTACTCTTGCGATCGTCACTCTTAATATTAATATTAATCTTAATATTAAAAAGAAGAAAAGCAAATGATATATCAAAAGGCCCGTACCGGTCGGTACGGGCCTTTTATTATTTATTTATCAGTTAAAGGGATATGCATCCTCGTCACAAACGAGAGTAACGTCAGGATGGAACTGAAGGATAGATGCGGGAACCTGAGGATCAACGGGACCCCAGAAGGTCTTCTTGAGTATCTCTCTCTTGTCCTTGCCGGTAACCACCATAACTATCTTTCTTGCCGCCATAATGGTGCCGATACCCATGGTAAATGCAGCTCTCGGAACCTCGTCAGCGGAGTTGAAGAATCTCTTGTTTGCCTCGATTGTCATCTCGGTGAGCTTGACCTCGTGGGTAGCTGCAGGGAAATGATCGTCAGGCTCGTTAAAACCGATGTGACCGTCGTGACCGATACCGAGAAGCTGAAGGTCAACACCGCCCCACTCCTCGATCTTCTCCTCGTATGCCGCACACATAGCATCAACATCCTCTGCAAGGCCGAGGGGAACGATAGTGTTCTCGGGCTTAATGGAAATGTGATCGAAAAGGTTGTCCTGCATAAACTTGCGGTAGCTCTGCTCGTGATCGGGAGCAAGACCCTTGTACTCGTCAAGGTTAGCGGAACGAACCTTAGTAAAATCTATCTTGCCTTCCTTCTCTCTTGCGATAAGCTCGCGGTAAAGAGGGAGGGGAGTAGAACCGGTAGCAAGACCGATAACTGCGGCAGGCTTTTTAGCTATAACTGCCTCAAACTGATCTGCAGCAGCCTTACCTACCGCTGCGGGATCCTTTGCAACTATTATTCTGGGGTGAAGCATATTGCTGTCTCCTTTTTTAGTCTATATTTATTGTCTCATTTATTTTGGGGAAGAAAAATGCGGAGTCACTGCCGGCACACTGTCTGACAGAGCTGATAATACCGTATTCATCCGCATCATCTCGGGGGAGATGCAGAATGATCACCCTGTCCGCCCCAAGATCCTTTGTATTTTTATAAGATGACGGAGTGTTTGCGTAAGCATAAGGCGCTATGATAAGATGAGGAGAGGGATAACCCGAAAAGCTTCTAAGCGAAAGAGGAGAAGCATCTCCCATAAACCATATCCGCCTACTGCCGCTGATAACGTAGCTGACATGAGGCACGTTGTTCTTCCCGATATGACGGGTATCCACCGCCGTAACGGTAACCTGCCCTGCCACGGCTGTTCTGGAGACACCCGGTGCAAGTGCAGTACCACTACCCCTACTCCGGTACTGTGAGAAAAACGCCTCATCACAGTGATCCGGGTGAAAATGCGTTACCGCAAATATATCCGGCGGGTTTTGGGAGAGCTCCCGCCTTATCTCCCCGGGAGTACCGAGGTAAGGCGGGAGCTCATTACAAACACCGTCAAGTGCTATCGTAACACCGTCAAGTACAAGAAGAACGCCTGAATTTGCGCTTCTTGTTATTTTCAAGATTATACGCCTTCCTTAGCGCGGCGGATGGTCTCAGCCTCGGTGCAACCGTTCTCGGGAGTGTAGCCTGCGAGAGGAACGATCTTCTCGTGTACGGCATCAAGGATCCAAGAGGGCTGCGGGAAGAAGAACTTATCGAACTCGAAGGGAGGAGTGATCCAGTTACGAGCGCCGACTACTGCAGGAGGTGCATCAAGATCGTCGAAGCAAAGCTCAGTGATCTTGCTTGCAACTTCGCTGAGGAAGGAGCCGCGTGCACAAGCATCGGAAACGAGAACAACTCTGCCGGTCTTGCGTACAGACTCGATTATCTTGGTATAGTCAAGGGGAACAAGAGAGTGGATATTGAGTATATCGGACTCCATACCGTACTTCTCGCTGAGCTCCTTAGCTGCATCAACTGCACGGTAGAGAGCCGCACCGATGGTGATAATGGTAAGATCCTTACCGTCGCGAACCTTATTAACGTCACCGAACTCGATCTCGTAACGCTCAGCGGGAACGCCACCCTCGTGGAACTGCTCACCAACGTCGTAGATACGCTGGCTCTCAAAGAATACAACGGGGTCAGTGCCCTTAAGAGCAGACTCCATAAGGCCCTTAGCCTCCCAAGGAGTTGCAGGGAAGCAAACCTTAAGACCGGGGATGTGTGCACAGAGAGCGGTCCAGTCCTGGCTATGCTGTGCACCGTACTTGGAACCGACGGATACACGAAGGATAACGGGCATCTTAAGGATACCTGCAGACATTGCCTGCCACTTGGACATCTGGTTGAATATCTCGTCGCCTGCACAGCCGATAAAGTCAGCGTACATAAGCTCAACTATAGCACGACCGCCGGAAAGAGCATAACCGACTGCGGTACCGACTATAGCAGCCTCAGCGATAGGAGAGTTGAAGAGACGGCAGTGGGGGAATGCATCCATCATACCGCGGTATACTGCGAATGCTCCGCCCCAGTCACGGCAGTCTTCGCCGTATGCGATGAGGGTAGGATCCTCGTAGAATCTATCGTAAATAACCTCAGAAATAGCATCACGAAGGTTGAAGAGCTTCATCTTGGAAACGGGCTTGCCGTCAACGATGGGTGAACGCTCCTTCTCCTTGATCTTCTGATATGCAGGAACCTCGCTGAGAGGCATATTAACCTCAGGCTCACGGTCGTCAAACTTCTCAACCTTCTCGTTTGAGAACATAAGACGCTCAACTACTGCTGGATCAGCCTTGAAGTCAACGTAGGGGCTGACAGTAGGATCGGAAGCAGCCTTACAGATCATGGTCATACGCTCAACGGTCTCTGCAAGGATTCCCTCGAGCTTGTCGTCAACGGCAACGCCTGCCTCAACAAGACCCTTTCTGTAGGTGATGATGGGATCGATCTCACGCCATGCATCGATCTCTTCCTTGCTGCGGTATGCGTTCTGGTCAGAGGTAGAGTGGCCGGAGAAGCGGTAGGTAAGAGTGTCAAGCATTACGGGACCCTCACCGTTGCGAAGGATCTTAAGCTTGCGCTCCATTGCATCGATAACAGCAAGAGGATTGAAGCCGTTGATTCTCTCTGCGTGGAACTGAGTGGGGCTGATACCGGAGCCGATACGGGCAAGCATATCGTAACCCATGCTCTCACCGCGGGTCTGGTCGCCCATACCGTAAGAGTTATTGAATACGTTATAAAGAATGGGCATTCCGCCGTTGTGGCTCTCCCAAAGAGTGTGGTACTGGTCCATAGCTGCAAAGTTCATTGCCTCCCAAACAGGACCGCGTGCCATAGAGCCGTCACCGGAGTTACATACAACTATACCCTGCTTGTCGTTGATCTTCTTGAAGAGAGCAGCACCGGTAGAGATAGCTGCAGAACCGCCAACGATAGCATTGTTGGGATAAATACCAAAGGGAAGGAAGAATGCGTGCATAGAGCCGCCCATACCCTTGTGGAAGCCGGTCTCACGTGCAAAAATCTCAGAAAGAGTTCCGTAAAGGATGAAGCGGATAGCAAGCTCCTTAACGTCGCTTACAGGGCCGAGCTTCTCGGTAGCACGAAGAGCAGAACCGCCAAGGAAGCCCTCCATGATAGTCATAAGATCCTGCTCACTGAGCTTGTTGATGCAGGAGAGCGCCTTTGCAAGGATCTCAGAGTGGCTACGGTGAGAACCGAAGGTAAAGTCGTTCTGATCAAGCAGATATGCCTGACCTACGCAAGCAGCCTCCTGACCGATGGAAAGGTGAGCAGGGCCGGGATAAGTAGTCTCGATACCGTTGTAGAGTCCCTGAGTCTTTATCTGGTTAAGCATAGACTCAAACTCACGAAGAACGGTAATGTCGCGGTAAATACGAACAAGGTCATCGTCGCTGTAGCGGCCGCGCTCTTCAGCGATAGTCTTATTATAGGTGTTTACGGGAATGTCCTCAAATGTGATCTTACCGGGGGCAAGTGTTTCGGCAGGATCTACGAATAGATTCTTAGGCATTTTATGTATCTCCTTTACTGTGGGCTGATGACCCCAAGGTCACAGTCCGACAAATTATTTACTTTTATTTGAACTTATATATGGAATATTGCTTCGCGGATGATCTCAGCCACGGTGGGATGAGGGAATACGAGCTTCTGGAGTCTCGTGGGAGTAAGCTCGGTATCCACCATCATGGTAGCGGTCATAATGATCTCGGATGCGTAAGAGCCGACCATGTGACAGCCGACCAGACGCTTCTTGTCGGTATCAACAACGATCTTGATAAAGCCCTTGCCGCCCTCAGTCTCAGCAAGGTAACGGCCTGCGTAGGACATGGGAAGCTTGACCTCTTTTACTGTCATTCCCTTCTCCTCTGCCGCCTCCTTTGAAAGACCTACGCTTGCAACCTCGGGATCGGTATAGATAACGGAAGGAACTACGTCGTAGCGCATCTCATCCTGCTTACCGATCATATGGTTAACAGCAACCTCAGCCTCTCTGTATGCGGTGTGAGCCAGCATAAGCTTACCGTTGCAGTCGCCGATAGCGTATACACCGGAAACGTTGGTACAAAGATGACGGTCTGTCTTTATTGCCGCTCTGTCCATCTCAAGGCCGAGGCTCTCAATGCCTATGCCTGCGGTAGAGGGCTTACGGCCTGCAGAGAGAAGCACCTTGTCGCACTTGATCTCCTTCTTTTCGCCGTTCTCTTCATAAATAACGCTGTCAGCCTTGACCTCAAGCACCTTGGAGGAAAGCTTGAAGATCATACCCTTCTTTACGAAGGCGTCGGTGAGGACCTTGCAGATCTCAGGATCGGTTGCACCTGCGATCTTGGGCATCATCTCGATAACGGTTACCTCTACTCCTACGCTTGCGAAGTAGTAAGCCATCTCAAGACCGATTACACCACCACCGATAACTACGAGAGTCTTAGGCAGAGTCTTTTCGTCAAGAACCTCACGGTTGGTAAGCACAAAGCCGGAAGCAAGTCCCTCCTTGAGTCCGGGAACAGGAGGAACGACAGTCTCGGAGCCGGACGCGATGACAAGTCTCTTGCCCTCGTATACCTGTCCGTCCGCTTCAACAGAATAACCGTTCTCGCTTCTGCCCTTTACGGTAGCAGATGCGGAGATAACTGTTACCTTGTTTGCTTTCATAGTTGCACCGACACCGGAAACGAGAGTTTTAACGACCTTGTCCTTACGGTCGATGACCTTTGCATGATCGTACTTTACAGTACCCTCAACAGTCACACCGAAGGCCTCGCTCTCCTTTGCGTGGCGATACATTTTAGAAGAATTAAGAAGGGTCTTGGTAGGGATACAGCCTTCGTTGAGGCAGGTACCGCCAAGCGCCTTTTTCTCAAAAAGCGCGACCTTCATTCCGTTCTGAGCAGCACGCTCGGCGCAAAGATATCCGCCGGGGCCGCCGCCAAGAGCCAGTACGTCAAAAAGTTCCATTGTATATACCTCCTTACAGCTTACTTTGCAAGAAGAACGGTGAAGTTCTCAAGATTCTGGCAAAGCTCCTTCTGGAAGCGGGCTGCGGGAGTGCCGTCAATAGCACGGTGATCATAAGTAAGGCTAAGACCCATTGCGGGATAGATCTCTACAGATCCGTCCGCACCGCGGCGAACACGGTCAATAGTACCGCAAACACCGAGAATACCGGTCTGAGGAGGATTGATAACGGGAGTAAAGGACTCAACACCGAGATTACCGAGATTGGAAACGGTGAAGGAGCCGCCGCTGAGCTTGTCGGGAGAAATATTGCCCTCACGGCACTCTGCAGCAAGCTGCTTTACAGCCTTTGAGATCTCAAGAAGGCTCATCTCATCAGCGTGGAATATTGTGGGAACCATAAGTCCGCGGGGAGTATCGACCGCAACACCAAGGTTAACGTGATTAAATATACGGATGGTGCTGTCGTCGATCATATTAGCGTTAAGATCGGGGTGATTCTTAAGAGTTCTGGATACTGCGTAAAGCACGATATCACCGAGAGTAATACCGGAGCACTCGCCATCGCTTGCCTTAAGCTGCTTTCTGTATTCGAGAATAGCGGTAGCATCGAAGGAAGTGTTGTGAGTAAGCTGAGCCATAGTGGAAAGAGAAGTGCTCATAGACTTACTGATAGCACGGCGGATACCGCTGAACTTAACATCCTTATACTCTTCCTCAGCTACAAGTGCGGGAGCTACTGCAGGAGCGGCAACTGCCTCTGCTACTACAGGAGGATTATCCATAAGAGTTCTTACGTCTCTCTCGATAATTCTGCCGTTAGGACCGGTAGGAGTAGCCAGACTTGCATCCACGCCTGCGCGCTCTGCAAGCTTCTTAGCTCTGGGAGATACTGCCGCCTTCTTGCCCTCTACTGCGGTGGTAACCGCAACGGGAGCTGCTGCAGCGGGAGCCTCCTCCTTCTTTTCTTCTACGGGTGCATGTGCAGCCTCAGCCTGCTCGCCACTCTCGGGACGGAGAGCGGAGCAGTCCTCACCTGCAGTACCAACTGCACAAACATTTACAAGGCAGGGGACCTCGTCACCCTCACCGTAAAAAATCTCAAGCAAAGTTCCTTCTGCGGTTGACTCGCACTCGAAGCTTGCCTTGTCGGTCTCGTAGGTAAACAGTATATCGCCTACCTTTACTTCGTCGCCGACCTTCTTTTCCCAAGTACCGATGATACAGCTCTCAACTGTTATACCGGCTTTGGGCATAATTACAGCACTTGCCAAAATAGAACCTCCTTAATGTGAAAAGTGCACTCACGCACACTCATTATTTTATAAATCAAAGAGCATCGCCGTAAGGCCTTTTCGCGAGGCAAACTGCGTCATGAAAAAGGCGCTTTGTCGGGCGAGGTCTCTGCATACTGATTTGATTTACATTCATAGTTAATTGTACTACAACTACGCTCTTGAGTCAACCGATTTTGAAGAAAAAAAGCGATTTTTATCTTTATAATACACTTTTATTTTATGTTTTCGTGATAAAACATTAAACTTGACTCGGGGGTAATAATGTTCTATAATTAAATCAAAGAGAGGGATGCAATATGATTTCAAATTTACTTATATACAAAAGCGGCTCACTTGATCCGTATATCAATCTTGCGACCGAGAAGCTGCTGTTTGATACCCTGCCAGAACACTCCCTGATACTGTACCTGTGGCAAAACGAGAACACCGTAGTCATAGGAAAGAACCAAAATCCCTGGGAGGAATGCAGTTGTCCTCTTATGGCAGAGGACGGTGTACGTCTGGCAAGACGGCTATCCGGCGGCGGTGCGGTTTATCACGATACAGGAAATCTTAATTTCACCTTCATTTGTCAAAGCGAGGATTATGACCTCTCAAAACAGCTAGGCGTAATAATCTCCGCCTGCGGTAAAGCCGGTATAAAGGCAGAGCTGTCAGGACGCAACGATATTCTGGCAGACGGCAGAAAGTTTTCCGGAAACGCCTTTTATAATTCCGGCGGACGCTCATACCACCACGGAACACTTCTTATTTCAAGCGATACATATAAAGTCCGGAGATATCTGACTCCTGACAGTGAAAAGCTCCGCTCAAAAGGTGTAAGATCGGTCAGCTCACGTATCATCAATCTGTCAGAGCTTTCCCCGGGACTTACCACGGCGCTTATGGCTGATTATATGCTTTCCGCCGCAGGCGATGTATATGCTCTTTCTCCGTCGCCCTGCCCGGGTCCTTCCGCGGAGGAGACCGAAAGACTGGCAAAAGAATACTCTGCCTGGGAGTTCCTATACGGGGGGACACTGCCCTTCTCCTATGAAGCCAAGGCCCGCTTCTCCTGGGGAGGTGCGGAGCTGAAGCTGAACACCGAAAAGGGTACCGTCAGATCTGCAGTCCTGTATACCGACTCAATGGATCACCTTCTCTCTGACAAGGTAAGTACGGCCCTTTCCGGAATACGTCTCAAAGAAGCTGATATAAAAGAGGCGTTGTCCCGCCACTTGAATGAGGACATCGCACAGGACATCCTCTCGCTTATCAAAAAAATACTGTAAGAAAAACAGCTTCACTCAGCGCAGTGCGCTGAGTGAAGCTGTTTTTACCGTTCATTCAGCTTTTGCCTTTTCTTCGGCAATGATAGCAGAGAGGCGATTTTCACAATGATCGAGGAATTTACCCCACAGCTCGCTGTCAATAAAGAGATTCTCTCCTGTCTTCAACAGGTGCTCACCCTTTACGTCAGT
>JAFQUL010000121.1 GCA_017408535.1 Clostridia bacterium | reverse complement strand
TTGTTCTCAAGGTTGTGAACAACGTTGGTGAAGATGGTGCCTTCTCTGGTGGAAGCAAGAGCGTTGGGGTTAGACTTATCGTTGGTACCGGGAGCAACACCGAAGAAGCCGTTCTCGGGGTTAACAGCCCAAAGTCTGCCGTCCTCACCGATACGGATCCAAGCGATATCGTCACCTACGCACCATACCTTATAGCCCTGCTTTGCATAGATCTCCGGAGGAATGAGCATTGCAAGGTTGGTCTTACCGCAAGCGGAGGGGAATGCGGCGGTGATATACTTGATCTCTCCCTCGGGAGTCTCGATGCCGAGGATGAGCATATGCTCAGCCATCCAGCCCTCTTTTCTGCCGAGGTAGGATGCGATACGAAGCGCAAAGCACTTCTTACCGAGAAGAACGTTTCCGCCGTAACCGGAGTTAACGGACCAGATAGTGTTATCCTCGGGGAAATGACAGATATAACGGTTCTCCTCGTCAAGCTGAGCCTTGGAGTGGAGACCCTTGATGAAGCCGGCATCATCGCCGAGAGCCTCAAGAACGTCAGTACCTACACGGGTCATGATGCACATGTTGAGTACAACGTAGATAGAGTCGGTAAGCTCGATACCGTATTTAGCAAAGGGAGAGCCTACAACACTCATGGAATAAGGAATAACGTACATGGTTCTGCCCTTCATGGAGCCGCGGAAAAGCTTGGAAAGCTTAGCGTAGCAGTCAGCGGGAGCCATCCAGTTATTGATGTTACCTGCATCCTCCTTCTCGGTGGTACAGATAAAGGTTCTGCCCTCTACACGGGCAACGTCGTTAACTGCGGTTCTGTGAAGATAGCAGTTAGGAAGAAGCTCCTCATTGAGCTTGATGATCTCACCGGTGGACATAGCCTCAGCGCGAAGAGCGTCAAGCTGTGCCTCAGATCCGTCTATCCAGACGATCTTGTCAGGCTGAGTCATCTCAGCCATCTCATCGATCCAACCGAGTAAGTGCTTGTTCTGTGTCATAGAATTTCACCTATTCTTTCAGTATTTTTTATCACAAATTTTATTATGAACGTAAATTAGTCCAATCCTAAGCCATTGTAATTATACCATACCGTTTTTTTAATTGCAAGAGTTTAGAAAATTTTTATTGCTTTCTTTTTTTATCAAAAAGAAAAAGCGGGTTGAAAAAGCCGCGACAATATGGTAGAATAAACGGACAGTAACTGAACAGGAGATATTATATTATGGCAGAGAACAAAAAATTCCCCGGCATGGGCTTTCATCATATTAATCTCAAGGCAACCGACCTTGACAGATCAGTTGCGTTCTACCGTGACGCTCTCGGTATGACTCCCTCCTATTCCTGGCAGAACGGTGACGTCCGTGTTCAGATGATGGATCTGGGGGACGGCGGTATCATTGAGATCGCCTCTGATAACTCCGGCCAGAGCGACAACGGCGTATGGAACCACTTTGCGATCTGGGCAGATGACGTTGACGCAGCATACGAGGCTGCGATTGCCGGCGGCGCTGAGTCTATGACTCCCCCCAAGGAAGTAGCCTTTGATGCACATCCCGCGCCTCTTAAGCTCCGTATCGCCTTCGTTTACGGTCCCGACAGAGAGCAGATAGAATTCTTCAAAATACTTTGATCCCCGGAGGACACACCGATGACGGACAACCGCTCCCAAAGCCGGGATAAATATATATACGTAGTGCTGTCCACACCTGCGTCAAATACCGGCCGTGCCATCGGTGTTATTACCGGCGACCGCTACACCCATGCGGCCATAGCCTTTGACAGCAGCATCGGGGAGATGTACAGCTTCGGCAGAAAGTGGCGGCACTTCCCTTTTCCCGGAAGACTCAAGAAGGAATCGATGGACACCGATATATTCGAGCGTCTTGACAGCCTTGAGGGTATGATTCTCAAGTTCCCGGTAAGCCGTGAACAGTATGAAACGGCATACCGCCGCGCAGTAGATATGTACGAGCACAAAAAGCTCTATAAGTACAACTATCTCGGAGCTATGGGCACGGTATTTTCTCTGGCTACCAAAAGCAAGAATCGCTTTACATGCTCTGAGTTTGCCGCATACATCCTTGAGATATGCGGTGCGGCAAAATTCACCAAGCCCCTTAATCTTATCCGTCCCCAGGATCTCCTTGATCTTGACGGAGAGACGGTATTCTCCGGCGACCTGAAGGAATACGTGCGTTCATCCTCCGAAGAAGAATAAGATAAACTAAATCAACCGGGCTGATCCGCTCTGACGGATCACCCGGTTATTTTTTCTACAGGCTTTTGCGTATATGCTCAAGTGCACCCTTTTCAAGTCTTGATACCTGTGCCTGGGAGATACCGATCTCCTCGGCTATCTCCATCTGCGTCTTGCCCTTGTAAAAACGCAGGTCTATGATATCCCGCTCTCTGGCGGACAGCTTTTTCATTGCCTC
>JAFQUL010000120.1 GCA_017408535.1 Clostridia bacterium | reverse complement strand
TTTGACGAAAGCAGTCCCGTGAGTGCGGGAATAATATACCGCTTCAAGAACCCCGAGAATATGAGTGTTTCCCCCTATGTCTCGCTTGATATTGAGATACCCGAGGCGGCGGGCGAAAAAACGGTAACGGTAATTTTCGGCGGTGAAGTCTCCTCTGCCGAATTCTCTGCCCCCCTGTCAGGACGGGGAGAGATGATCTGCGATATTTCCGGTTTTTCAGAAAAGGAAGCGGTCAAATATATCAGAATAACAGTGTCAGACCTTGACGAAGGCCTTGAGATATACACCTACTCGGTAACCGGGCACAGTATATACTACACCGACGATTCTCTTGAGGCAGTAATACTCAAAGAGAGAGAACTGTCAGCTGCAGCTGACCCGGATGACTCCCCTGTCAGCCGCACATATCTAACAATAGCGATAGTGGTCTTCACAGTATTTACCGTAGCTGTGATCCTGGCACTCAGCCGCAAAAAACGCCCCGACAGCGACTGACCGCTATGCTGTATTATTTCGGTTTGCCCTTTGAAACGAGAGCAGTGATATAACCGAATACAATAGCGGCGGTTATTCCGCCGGAAGCCGCAGTCATCCCTCCGGTGAGAATTCCCAGCGCACCTTTCTCGTCAACCGCCCGCCGTACTCCCTCCGCAATAACGTGTCCAAAGCCGGTCAGCGGCACTGCCGCTCCCTCTCCCGCCAGCTTTACAAGAACGGGGTATATACCGACAGCGGACAGAAAAACACCCAGTGTAACGTAAAACACAAGAATTCTTGCAGGTGTGAGAGCAGTTTTGTCAATGAGAATCTGGGCGGTAACGCAAAGTCCTCCCCCAATAAGAAAAGCATAGAGCAGCTTAAGTGCAATATCCAAAAAACCTCATCCTTTCTCTGATGAAATATGAAGAAGATGAGCTATACCCGGTATAGTCCCGCCCTGTTCCACAGAGGCGGGACTCATTAATGCCCCGGTAGCCACGAGCAAAATATCCTTAATCCTTCCGCTCATCAGCCGCGGCAGAAACTCTGCGGCGAGCACAAGTCCGCTGCAGGCACATCCCGACCCGCCGGAATGCACGTCACTCGAGGAAAGGTCATATATCCTTGTACCGCAGTCGGTATATCTCGGTCCTAATTCAAGTCCCCGATCCCCTGTAAGAGCGACAAGCAGGCGGCTTCCCTCACGTCCCAGGTCTCCGGTCGCTATTATATCGAAATCTCCCGGCTCACGTCCGCTCTCGGCAAAATACCGAAGAAGGGTATCTGCCGCCGCAGGAGCCATAGCCGCGCCCATATCGGTCATATCCGTCAGTCCGCTGTCAAATATTCTTCCCGGCAGAGCCTCGGTAATATAACAGCCTGTACCGCATCCGCTTACACGATATTCTCCCGGCTTCTCCTCCTCATAGACCGTCTCTTCCTCTGACACCACAAATGCCGCCGAGCCGGTGACAGTCCACTGTGCGCTGGGTGCTCTCTGAGAGCCGTATTCAAGGGGAGAACGGAACTGTCGTTCGGCAGAACAGTAGTGAGATGAGCATACCGCTGCCGCTTTCCGGTATATACCTCCCGATACCGTAACAGATGCCAGTATCAGTCCCTCGGCTATCGTGGAGCACGCTCCGTAGATACCGAAATGAGGTATTCCAAATGACATAAGACCGTAGCTTGAGGAGGTACACTGATTCAGCAGGTCTCCTGCAAAAACCGCATTGATATCACCGTTTTCAATACCTGACTTAAGGATCGCTCTTTCAAGTGCCAGCCTTTGCATCTCCCCCTCGGATTTTTCCCAGCTGTCCTTCCCGAATCGGTCGGTGCTGTCAACTATGTCAAACCTTCCGCCGAGAGGACCTTCCTCCTCACGCCGTCCTGCTACCGTTGCGAACGAGGAGATGCACGGCGGCTTTTTGAACCTTATAAGGGAATCTGACATTCTCCGTCCTCCTTTTATCCTACTATGCTTACAGTATTTCCCGAAAGAATAAAAATTATATTGAACCTGGGAATAATAAATATTCTTGTCTGTAGTCTCTCTCCGGGTCATTGACAAAAGGCAGCAGGAAATTTATAATTATACTGCAAAGAGGTGAGTGATATGATAATGAAAAAGCTGAGGGAAATGAACGGTATACCTTGCAGCTGCGGAAAGACACATATATTTAAGAGTGAAATAATAACCGGCAGCGGGGTTACGGACAGACTTCCGGATATAATCAAAAAATTCGGCGCCTCATATCCCTACATACTTTCCGATATAAATACCTTTTCAGCGGCGGGCAGAAGGATATGCCGACTGCTTGACGGAGCAGATATAAAATACTCCTCCTTTTCCTTTGAGGACAAGCACCTTGAGCCGGATGAAAGAACAGCGGGAGCCGCCTTTATGCATATGGACCCCCGCTGTGATATGATAGTTGCCGTTGGCTCGGGAGTTATAAACGACACAGCCAAGATACTTGCCCTTCACTCAAAGCTCCCCTTCGTTATAGTTGCTACCGCTCCGTCTATGGACGGATATGCATCTATGACTTCTTCGGTAACTATGGGCGGTGTAAAAACGTCAATGACCACCCGATGCGCTGACGTTATAATAGGAGATACCGACATACTCGCAAAGGCACCGAAGAAAATGCTGGCAGCGGGGGTAGGAGATATGCTTGCAAAATACGTCAGTATATGCGAGTGGCGTATCGCACATCTGATCTGCGGCGAATATTACTGTGAGGAGATCGCAGAGCTGATAAGAACTGCCCTTAAATGTGTCACGGAAGAATCAAAAGCTCTTCTCAGAGGTGATACGGCGGCCGTCTCAGCTGTATTTGACGGGCTGAGTGCGGGGAGCATTGCTATGAATTATGCGGGGATATCCCGTCCCGCCTCCGGTACAGAGCACTACATATCCCACATAATCGATATGAGAGGTGCGGAGTTTGGCACTTCCACAGAGCTCCACGGTATACAGTGTGCCATCGGCACTCTCGTGTCCCTTAAGCTTTATGAGAAGCTTAAGAATTTTGTACCCGACCGCGACAGAGCTATAGAATACGTTGACGGCTTTGACACAGATGCCTGGAACGACCGTCTCCGTTCCCTGCTCGGCAGATCAGCCGAGGGAATGATAGCTCTTGAGAAAAAAGAGGGAAAATACGACAAAGAAAAGCACAGAAACCGTCTTGAGACAATAATCGAAAACTGGAATGAAATACAGAGGATCATCTCCGAAGAGCTTCCCTCCTCAGAGGTAGTAGAGGCTCTTATGACAGACCTGGGTCTGCCTACCGACATTGCCGATATCGGGGTAGACAAAGCTCTGTTGCCCGAGATATTCCTTGCATCAAAGGATATTCGGGACAAATACGTGCTTCCGAGACTTCTCTTTGATCTCGGAATAGCAGATGAGTTTGCCGAATCACTGATACACTGATCACCGCATCAAAAAAGCGAGGTGAAATCCACCTCGCTTTTCTTTTTTTAAAATGTGCATAAGCGCGCTGAAAACAACGGTATGCTTTCAGTCGATCGGCCTTGTTGCCTCTCTCGGCAAGCTTCTTATACTCCAGTTCTGTCTCTTCGGCAGTCGGATCCTCTTGTGGCTACCGGAGCCCCATATCTTTCCGTAAACACAGTAATATTACTTTTCGAATCCCGTCTTGCGGTAACGGAAAAAGGAAATGATGGCGGAGGCTATTGTAAATACCTCGGCAATAATACCGCCGATCGTAAACACTAAAATGTTGTTGAGCAACCATATAGGGGATACCACGCACAGCTGAAGGGTACGGATACGCTTACCGTCGCCGAACCACATAGCGTAGGTACCTACGATCTGTGCGATCAAAAGGAGAATAGATACCAAGCTTTCATATGTGAATATTACCGTCACTATGTAAAGGCAT
>JAFQUL010000119.1 GCA_017408535.1 Clostridia bacterium | reverse complement strand
CAAGCAGTGTCTTGAGGAAAACTGTCCTTCGGCAGAGGTATACTTCATCGACGGCGGCCAGGATATCTACCCCTATATCTTCGTAGCTGAGTAATATATAAAAATAAAACCGCACCGAATGAATCGGTGCGGTTTTTTATTGTTTGTCAGTCTAACTTAAATGAGTGCTTCTCAACGCCGGTATTATACAGCTCAAGCTGTTTAGCTGTAGGCTTATAATCGGGGTGTGAGCAGGACGGCAGAGTAGGCTCAGAACCGTCAGAGCCGTAGAAGGGAGTAAGGCGGTCATTTTCCCACTTGACTCTGTCCTCCTCGAGATGGAAGTCGGGGATGTCGTAAGCCATGCCTCCGTCAAGCATTGAGCGGTGGGCAAGCATTGCTACCGAGGACATATTAACGGCTGAATGAATATCAAAGGGATGCTCAGGCTCGCGTCCCTCGCGGATGCAGTTCACAAAATAGCGAACGGTAAGGTAGTCTCCTCCCCCGTGACCGCTGGACTTGATCAGCTCCTCGTCCTTATCGTTCCACTGGGGAGTGTACAGATTGATCTCATTCATTCCCTCGGGAATATCCCATTCGTTGTATCTGAGCATCACCTGATCCTCCATACCGCGGACATTTTCGATCTGTCCCTTGCTGCCGCAAACACGGTAGGAATTATGGTGACCGCCGAATCTGGCGCAGCCGGTAACACGGAAAACAGAGCCATCATCATTGAGAGTAGTGATTATAGATACGCCGTCACCGGTATGGCTGGCGGTAGGCACGTCACCCTCAAAGGGAGCAAACGCCGCAAAAGAAACTACCTTCCTCGGAGTAGCACCGGTAGCCCACATAATAGGACCGATAGAGTGGGTGATATAATATGATCTGGGGTAATAGTTGCGCCAGTGCTTGGCCTTGGCAACATTGTTCATCTCAAAATGTCCCTCTGCGGGATTGAAGGGATGATTATACTCACCCTCAGCGTACATTATTTTACCGAGAGTACCGCCGTCACAGACCTTCTTGATCTCACGGTTAAAGAGCATCTGGGGGTAATTCTCAGCGATCATATAAATGGAGCTGCTCTTTTCATAAGCGCGGATAAGCTCAACACCCTCTGCCATAGTACCGTTGCTGATACACTCTGAGAATACGTGGATACCTCTCTCAAAGCACTTTATGGCATAAGGAGCATGCTCGTGGAAGAAATTGGCGATTATCACCACGTCCATATCTTCTTTTATAAATTCATCAAAATTGTCAAATTCTTTGACTGTCTCATTACCGCCGCTGAGCCACTTTGCCGCACCGGCCCTGTAATTGGGGTTGAGCTCACACACCGCAACCACGTCACAGTCAAGCATCATAAAGTTTCTTGCTATATCAGAACCGCGGCCGGAGCCGAACACACCTATTTTAAGTCTTTTCATTTCAGTTTCACCTTTCTGAGTAAAATCAAAACTACAGTATGATAATTATATTACATATCTCAGCGCAATTCAATAGAAAAATCTATTCTTTTTATATTATTTAATGTAAAAAAGTTTGATAGCTATTGATTTTCTGTTATTTGATAGTATAATAGAAATATACACAGGTGCGGAGGCAGAGATGATAAACAAAAATATTTGCAAATACATCGCAAACCCCCTTCCCCACATTCTCACCGCAAATTATTTCGTGCGGGAAACAAAGAAAGAAAGTATGGCAACTCCTTCCTCACTCAGTGAGCACCTTGCCATTCTGTTTACAGAGGGAAACGGACAGATCAATATCGAGGGCAGTACCTTTGACTTCCACTCGGGAATGCTCCTGTTTGTTTTTAAGAATGAAAGCTTTTTCTCCACCCCCGGGGAGAAAGCTGAATACTTTTATATCGGCTTTGACGGTTCACGCTCAGATGAGCTGTTCCACCGTTTCGGTATCTGCCGTGGGAACCGTGTATTTGAGGGCTTTGACGGTCTCATACCCCTGTGGCGGGAGAGTCTTGCGAGAACCACCGACAAGACGATAGATCTTTCAGCTGAAAGCGTATTACTGTATACCTTTTCAAAGATGGATGCCGCAGAGGATGACAAGGAGCTGGATGCGGTTCGACGTGTCATTGAGATCCTTGAAGAGGATTTTACCGATCCCGGGCTTTCGATAGCCGCCGTTGCACAGCGGCTGTCCTATAACTCCAAATATCTGTCGCATATTTTTAAGAAAAAGACCGGTAGCTCATATTCAGATTATCAGCGGGCACTCCGCATCAAGCATGCGGTATTGCTCTTTAACCACGGCATTGAATCGGTAAAGAACGTGGCTATACTCTGCGGCTTTTCTGATCCGCTGTATTTTTCAACAGTCTTTAAGAAGCAGATCGGTCTTTCACCCAGTGAGTATAGAGCAAAGCTTAATGATAACGAAAAAAAGAAGGGTATGTAAGTGTACATACCCTCGTTTTTTTATTCCTTAGGCTGAAGCGCGTTATACAGCTCAAGCTGTTTGTCGGTAGGCTTGTAATCTGTGTGAGAGCAAGCGGGGAGAGTAGGTGCGGAGCCGTCAGAACCGTAGAAGGGGGAAAGACGGTCATTTTCCCACTTGGCTCTGTCTTCTTCAAGGTGGAAGTCCGGAATATCGTATGCCT
>JAFQUL010000118.1 GCA_017408535.1 Clostridia bacterium | reverse complement strand
GGAGGGAGGTGGATTGCGGAGGCCCTCAGGCCGACGCAAGACGGAAGGAGTATGGCGTAACAAATAGAGTTATATGAAAGGTAAATTCTTCCGCACCGAGGTTTGAGGGTGCATATAATAAGGCTATAACTCTAAATCATAGTTGCACCCTCTCACGAAAATTTCCTCAGGTGATGAAATCACCTGTTTTGCTAACGCAAAAACGAAAATTTTCCTGTAGAGAGAGAAAAACTTAATTTCGAGGTTTTACGGAATAAAATACATAATTAAATCTTTAACGACCTGCGGGAGGATAATATCCTCCCCTACGAATCATAATACAGAATAAAACCACGGGCGATCTGCTATTTACAATACTTTTTATATTTCTTAAACTGGTTCAGAAGATGTGCCACGACGAAAGCAAGGCGCCTCGGGTTTGTCTTAAGATCGGGGGCATACCAATAGGATGAGGTGGCACGTCCCTCCTTGATCGCTGTCTTGGCCCGCCCAAGCAGCTCCTTGTTCTTTACGTACTTCTTTATGACACCTCTGGGGATATAATGCCAGAGATGCTCCTTATTACACTCTGTATATTCTATCTCCTCGCCGAGGGCATCACTGACGAGATACTCCGCCACGTTGTTGCCTGATGCGGTAAGATAGTAGTTGGATCTTCCCTGTCTGAGATTGATCTCAAAGGCACGGTAGCTGCCGTCTCTCGTGTCGTACTTGATATCGAAATTGGAAAAGCCCACGTAGCCGAGATCCTCAAGCATAGCGGTGAATTTCTCAGAAAGCTCGGGATGATGCTCGGTAAGTATTGCCGCGTGGTTGCCAAGCCCCTTGGGGGTGTGCTCCTCGAGAAGCACGTGGCCGTGGCAGACCAGCTTTACCTTGCCGTTTCGGTCAGAATAGCAGGTAAGCACGTTCATATACGAATCGTCACCGGGGATCGTGTCCTGGAGGATCATCCTCTTCCCGTAGCCGGAGGAATATATCTCGCTGACGATGGCGTAAGCCTCATCGGGATCAGCGGCGAAATAGACCTTCTTCATTCCGTCAAAGGGGTGCTTCCAGTAATCGATACTGCTTGATGGCTTAACGATTATGGGGTACTCAAAGCCAAGCACCTCCGGGTCAAACTGCTCTCTCTTAAAGGTGCCGTCAAGAACAGAGGTCTTCGGATAAAGGATTCCGTACTTGTCGCACATTGAATAGAAGTCTGCCTTATCTACAAGGAGATCTGCCAGCTCCGGGGAAATGTACGGCGCAAAGTATCTGTCGCTGAGGCGGTGTCTGTTTCTGATAATTAAGGTCGCATAATCGTCGGTACAGCCGAGAAGGATGAGAAGCTCATCCCCGTGTCCCTCGGCAAATTCGTTTAAGACACGCACCATCACATCATCGGTGTCGATATCCTTGACGATGCGGAAGTCGATTATCTTTGAGTGATCTGTCGCACCGATGGCATATCTGCCGAAGGCGGTAGAGATCACACCGTATTTTTCGTGAAAAGCTCTTGCTACGCTGTAGCAGTTAAGGTCTGCACCCAGAAGCACCGGGGTTATCTTCTTTTCCATTTTTCTATGCCTTCTTACTGATTATCTATAACTTACAGCTTAGTCGTCTATAAAAAATCTCTTGTACCAGACAAGGAAGGTAAACACCGTCCATATCTTTCTCTGGTTGTTGGCACGGCCGCTGTAGTGGTCGTCAAGGAGAGTCATTATCTTATTTCGGTCAAAGAACTCGCCTGCGTAGTCAGACTCAAAATACTCAGCGACGATATTCCTGTATTTTTCCTCACGGAGCCAGAAGCGTATCGGCACCGGGAAGCCCTTCTTCTTTCTGTGTGCCCACTCGTCGGGCAGAGTTTTATTTGCGGCGGCTCTGAACACGTACTTTGTGTCAATGCCGTTTATCTTGTATTCTGAGGGAATGCCGGAGGCCATCTCCATTATCTTCTTGTCAAGATAAGGCACTCTGAGCTCAAGGCTGTGTGCCATACTCATCTTGTCTGCCTTGAGAAGGATATCGCCGGGCAGCCAGAGATTAAGGTCAAGATACTGCTTCTTTATAAGCTCGTCCTTGTCCTTTACACGGCGGTAGATAGGGGCGGTAATATTCTTCGGGGACTGACCGCATCTGTATTTTTCCGTCAGAACCTCAACCGCTTCCTTTTCCGGGAATACCAGCGCCTGACCGATAAAGTAATCCTCGGGGCGGCCGCTGCATTTCATGATAAACTCCCGTCCGCGGAAGTATGGAAGCTTCTTTGCCACTCCTGCCGCACCTCGGCGGATAAAACCGGGGAGCTTTTTGTATTTCTTCATGGCGGGGGTCTCGTCATACCACTCGTAACCTGCAAATATCTCATCCGCGCCCTCGCCGGAAAGGACTACAGTCACCTGCTCGGCGGCAAGCTTGGCAAGAAAATAAAGGGGTACGGAGGAAGGGTTTGACTGGGGCTCGTCCATGTGGTACTGTATATCGGAAAAAGCATCAAAGCACTCGTCGGGAGTCAGAAGGTGTCTGAAGTTCTTTACACCGATCCTCTCGGACAGG